>DASVAI010000175.1:0-20984 GCA_036376445.1 Acidobacteriaceae bacterium | reverse complement strand
AGAGGATCCGTTGCTGCGGCTGGTTCCCGCGCATGCGCAGATTGTGGCGGGGATTGAAGACCCGCATCACGAAGACCAGAGCGGTCGGCTGCTGCTGGTGACGCACAACGATAGTGTGGACCTGCGCGACTGGATTGCGCTAGCCGGCGTGGACGACCAGCAGCATGTGGACAAGCTGAGTGAGGTAGCGGCGTCTTCGCCGCGCGGCGTGCTGCGCGAGCACCTGCTGCTGGCGCGCGGCTCGTTCAGTGGGCGGCGGATTCTGGAAACGGCGCGGGAGAACGGGAACGCGGCGATTCGCTATGACGGCGTGCGTGTGGTGGAGGTGAAGCCGTTCCTGCAGGATGCGAAAGAGATGCAGGATACGCGGTGGCTGGCGATTCCGGATGACAGCACCGTGATTTTCGGCTCAGAGGCGCTGGTGAAGAGCGCGCTGGATCGTTATGCACGGCCGGCTGCGGTCGATGCTGAGCTGGCAAATCGAGTGAGTGAATTGCAGCGCGATGTGAACTGCTGGAGCGTGCTGATGATGCCGGGCCCAATGATGACGACGCACTTGCTGCCGGGAACGATGGATCCCGCGGGCGCAGCGCTGGTAGAGCGCGCGTCGAGTTTTTCGCTGAGCGTGCACTACGGATCGAGGGAGCGGGTGGACTTTGCTCTAAACATGCAGGATGCTGCGGCGGCAAATGCGCTGGCGACGGCGATTCGGGGGCCTGGGCGTCTGCTGCCGGCTGCGTTGCATTCGCGGCTGGAGGATGTGTCCGTGCGCGGGACGGAAGTGCGCGGGTCGGTGCGGGTTGCGGGGAAGGAGTTTGATCCTTGGCTGGCTGAGTTGTCGGCACGGGCGGCGAGTGCTCGCGGTGAGGATGTGGCGCAGGTTGGAAGTGGACGCTAGGAGTGCCACCAACCAGAAGGTCTGGTGATTCTTTGACCGTGAGCATCGACAAGCGTGTCGGGAAACTGACTCCTGGCCATGTGACATTCCGGACCTTCGGATGTAATTTCGCGATAAAACCTAGCCATTTTCTTTAGCTGGACACTGGGACGCGCCGGTTGAAGCGGTTTACCAGTCACTCTTGCGCGCCTAGTAGCCGTGTCGGCGGTATGTGGATTGAAGATGCCGACCGGAATGCCGAGTTCTTTGTGTATGATTCGCACCGGTTCCGCCAAGTCCGAATCATTTGTGATCACGACGAGCTGATCACAGTCCTTGCGGAAAGCGTCGACCAGCATGTATGTAGCGATATTTACGTCAGAGCCCTTTTCTTCCATCTTCAGAACATCGGCATAACGCGAACCGCCCGGGGCCGGCTTCGCCAAGCGCATTGTTACGGTGCTTTGTAAATAGTGGCCATAGTGAAGGGATAAGTTCTGGATCGTTTGCAGGGCACGAATATAGACGTCCTGCCGTGTCCGCTTACTGGGGTCGGATGGAGTGGGTTTAACTAACGCAGTGAAATAGCGCAAACGGTGAACGCTAATCCCTGGTAAAACATTCGAGCAAAGGGCGCTAAGATCCACCCATTTGTATGGAGTATGTTTAGCGGCTCCGTAGTAGAGATTGAACCCGTCTACGTATACGTTGGTCTGAATAGCCCTATCCCCCAAAAGCAAAGCCGCCTTTCGGCGGCTCGCGCCCTCTCTCCGAAGATCGAGGGGGTATAGGCCCAAGAATAAGCGCGCTCCGGCAAGTACGCAAGATTACCAAAGAGAGACGCGGTGAACCGGCTAGTCTGCACTCATCTACCGATACTGTTCCAGATACGCGGCGGTGCCGGCTCCTATAACGGCGATCTCTGGGGTTTCGGGGATGGCTTCTACGGTGTAGCTCTGGATGGGGCTCATCTTTACCATGTCCCAGAGGTATTGCTTGAGCAGGGTGAGATTGAGGAAACCGATGTTCAGGCCGGTGATGTAGAAGCGGCCGGGGCCTTCCAGGTGGATGGAAGTTGCGATGCCGGCGGCGAGCGCGCGGTGCCAGCGTTTGACGAAATCGGAACAGCGCTGATCGCCTTCTCTGGCATTGGCGAAGATCTCGTCCGGCTCCATGTCCATGAAGCGGAGGCGCATGGCGCGGTGGCCCATGATGCCTTCGAGATGGCCGACGCCGCCGCAGCCGCAGAAGGTTTCGCGGGGATCGAGCGAGACGATGGTATGGCCGCCTTCGAACGGGCCGGGCGCGTCGGGATAGCGGCCGAAGCCGATGCCGTTCCCGAGGGTCCACACGCGGATAATTTTGTCGAGCTGATTGCGGGTGGCGGCGAAGCCGGCGGCGGATGCGTCGGCATCGTTCAAGAGCGAGATGGGCGCCTTGATGCCGCGGGCGTGCAGTGTGGATTCGACCTTTTGACTAACGCGAGCGCCTTTGAGCTGCCCGATGTTGGGGGAATCTTCGACGACGCCGGCGCGGACGATGCCGGGGAGCGCGATACCGATTGCGTCGAGCTCGCCGGAGGCGGGCTTGAGCGCGGTGATGAGGTCGCAGATGAGATCGATGAGCGGGTCGGTGGGCAGGTCGATTAGGCCGTGGTGCTCGTCGGGATCTTCGGGATAGCGGCGGATCTCGCCGATGAGCCGATGGTTCTCAATGAGGCCGGCAGTGATGTCGTTGGTCATGACCACGCCGATGCTTCTGCCCATGTCACACGTCCTATTACGAATTCGTTAGGTTTCCGTCGGCGGCCGCTCGGCCGAGACGGTTGATGCCGTTATACGCCGCCGTCTTGTAGGCCTCGGCGAGCGTGGGGTAGTTGAAGACGGTGTCGACGAAGTAGTCGAGTGTGCCGCCCAGCGCCATGACCGCCTGTCCGATGTGCAGCAGCTCGCTGGCGCCTTCGCCGATGATGTGGACACCGAGCAGGTGGCGCGTCTCGCGATGGAAGACGATTTTGAGACGGCCGGTGGTGTCGCCGCGAATCTGGCCGCGGGCGATTTCACGATAGTAGGCAACCCCGACCTCGTAAGGCACGTCCTCGTCGGTGAGCTGCTCCTCGGTCTTGCCGATGAACGAGATCTCCGGGATGGTGTAGATGCCGTAGGGATAGTAGGTGGGGTCGGAATGCGCGGAGTGGTCGTTGAAAGCGCGGGCAACGGCGATGCGTCCCTGCTCCATGGAGACCGAGGCGAGCGAGGGAAAGCCGATGACGTCGCCTACGGCGAAGATGTTCGGAATCTTGGTGCGGTAGTCCTTGTCGACGGGGATGCGGCCGCGGGTATCGACTTCGATGCCGGCATTGGCGAGGTTGAGGGCTTCGACGTTGCCGCTGCGACCGACAGCGTAGAGCAGCGCGTCACCCTGGATGCGCTTTTTGCTTTCGAGGTGCGCGACGACGCCGCCCTCGGGGAGTTCTTCGACGCTTTCGACCTCTTCACCGAGCCGCATGGTCACGCGGCTGTCGCGCAGGTGATAGCTGAGGGCTTCGATGATTTCCTGGTCGGCGAATTCGAGCAGGCGGGCGCGCTTCTCAATGAGCGTGACGCGGATGCCGAGCGCGGCGAACATGGAAGTGTATTCGACGCCGATGACGCCTCCGCCGACGACAATCAGCGTCTTGGGCAACGCAGGCAGGTTGAGGACCTGATCGCTGTTGACGATGTTGCGGCCATTGATCGGCACTTTGGGCGAGAAAGCTGGCTTGGTGCCGACGGCAATCATGACGTTCTTCGCCTCATACACCTGCGAGCTGCCGTCTTCGGTGACGCGAACGTGATTCGGATCGTCAAAGCTGCCGACGCCGTAGAGTACATCGACGCCATTGCGGGAGAGCTGGGCTTCGGTCACGTCGACTTCGGTCTTGATGACGTGCTGGACGCGGAAGGCGAGATCGGCCATGGTGATCCGCTCCTTCACGCGATAGTTCATGCCGTAGATGGAGCGGTAGTTGTAACCGGAGAGGTGGAGGACAGCCTCGCGCATGGTCTTGGAGGGTATAGTGCCGGTATTGATGCAGACGCCGCCAACCGAGCGCATGCGCTCGACCACCGCCACCTTTTTCCCTTGCTTGGTTGCGTAGATTGCACCACGCTGTCCAGCCGGACCCGATCCAATGATGATGATGTCGTAGTTAGGCATGCTCAAAGCTCAAGGGTACCGCAAGCCGGTGCACCATACCCTACTCCTTCTTCGTTACGAATTGCGTATCTTCATCCAGCCGTCTCAGTAGAATGTCGGCCATGTCGAAAGTGGAGGAATGGCCGGAGGCGCTGGATGCCCTGCGGAGCGCGCCGGGGTATCACACGCTGGTGTTCGAGAACGAGTTGGTCCGGGTGCTGGAGACACATGTTCCGCCGGGCGAGACGGTGCCGCTGCACACGCATCAGTGGCCGGCGGTGTTGTACATCCGGAGCTGGAGCGACTTTGTGCGGCGCGACAGCGAGGGGGCGGTTATGGTGGACAGCCGCACGACTGGAAGGCAGGCGGTGGAGAGTGCGGTGTGGTCCGGGCCCCTGGGGCCGCATCTGCTCGAAATGTCGGCGGCTCGGAGCTTCGGGTACTGAGCATCGAGCTCAAGGCTGGTGCCTTAAGGGGATAGAAAGGCCCGGTGGTGTCTCAGTTTGCATTCTGGTGCTAGAACCAGTGGTCGTGCATACGCTGAAGGAACTCTTTTGTGATCGGATAGCCGGAAGCTGAACCGAGCACCGAATCAACGGGGCATTTCGGACATACCGCTGTCTGCCCTTCATCAATCCATTCAAGGATTTCGGACGGCGGGAAGGTCGATAAGCAATAGAAGCATCCGCAAATTTCACTCCTTCCTAGTTCGGCCCGGTGATAAATGCAGTGCTTGTGGGCGGCAATGTGGTCATATGCGGACATATGGCTAACAGTCTAGTGTCCACCACCAACGTCCTCGTTTTGGGGCTTTCAACAAGAATGCCGTTAGACTTCAGGCATGCGTCTTTATGCCATTACCGATCGGCGGCTGCTGGACGGCGAGCACGTGAAGGGCCGGTTGAGCGCGGCGGAGCGGGAAGGGCTGGTGCGGCTGGCGGCGAAGTGGGCGGCGATGGGCGCGGAATATGTGCAGCTTCGCGAGAAGGACCTGCCGGTGGATGCGCTGACGGACGTGGCCGGCGCGATGATGGAGGCGATTGCAAGGCGCTCTCGGCTGCTGGTGAACGCCGGCGCGGAAGGCGCGGCAGAGGCGGCGCGGGCGGTGGGCGCTGCTGGGATTCATCTGCCGGGCCGGTGGCACGCGGAGGAGATCGGGCGGGCGCGGATTCTGGGAATCGTATCGGTGGGATGCCATTCGGTGGCAGAGGTATCGGTGGCCAAGGTGGCGGGTGCGGACATTGCGCTGCTGTCGCCGATTTTTCCAACGGCAAGTCATCCCAATGCGCGGCCGCTGGGAGTGGAGGCGCTGACGCAGGCGCGGAAAGCAGCCGGAAAGATGCCGGTATTCGCGCTGGGCGGCGTGAACCGGGAGAATGCGGGATCGTGCCTTGCGGCCGGCGCCTCCGGCGTGGCGGGGATACGGACGTTTCTTGCAGGCGACTGGCCAAGTCAGGCGGCGCAGGCAATGCCGGCTTAGAGTTCGCGTTCGACTCGGCGACCTATCCTAGAAATCCATTGCGGCGGATTTGTTTCGTGTTGGACCTTCCGCAATATGCATTTCGCAATAAGTAGTCGGATTCTGCCTCTCACTCCGCGCGCAGGATCTCGGTGGGGTCTGTGCGCAGCGCGCGCACCACGGCAGGAAGTGTGGCAACGAGGGCAGTGAGCAGAATGGCACACGCCGGCAGAGCGATCATATCGGCATCGGTTGCTTTGACCTGGTAGAAAAGCGACTCGACATAGCGCGCCGCGCCAAATCCGAGCGCGATGCCCGCGCAGCCTCCGAGCACAATCATCCGGAAGACATCGAAAGTCACAATGCGCACAATGCCGGCGCGAGTCGAGCCAATCGCCATGCGAATACCGATCTCGCGGCGGCGCTGTAGGACGGAGTAGTTGAGGACAGCGTAGAGTCCGATGCCGGCGAGCAGCAGCGCGACGGCGGCGAAGAATGCGGCGAGCATGGCGAGCAGGCGCTCGCGAACGGTCTGATCGCGGACCAGATCGAGTTGCGTGGTGACGTTCGAGACGCGAAGGCCGTTGTGGCGCTCCGCGACGAACTGGCGAAGGGAGTCAGCCAGGGCGAGCGGGTTCCGGCTGTCGGTATGAATGGTGAAGGTAGCGAAACCCGCGGGTTTGGGGGCGGATTTGTCGCCGATCTCGTCGAAGGGAACGTAGAAGACGGGGCGGATGGGTTCGCGCAGTTGGTTGTAAGGAGCGTCGGGAGTGACGCCAACGATCTTGTTTATGGGTTGATTGGCGCCGCGTTCAAAGGTGCGGCCGATCGGATCCTGGCCGGGAAAGAAAGTCTTAGCGAAGGTTTCGTTGACGATGGCGGCTCCCGGCGAGGTGTCTTGAAGGCGAAAGTCGCGGCCGGAAACGAGCGGGATCTTCATCGTCGAGAGCCAGCCTGGGGAAACGTTCAGGAACCAGGCAGGAATCGGACTGGGAGGCGCACCGTTGATGGAGATCTCGCTGTTTATCCTGATTCGCCCGAGCAGGGGCCAGCTTGAGATGGCGACCGATTTGACGCCGGGGAGGGCACGGAGCGCCTCGGCAGTTTGATTCCAGACGACGGGGAGCTGGCCTTTGCCGGCAACGGTTTCGAGCAGGAGCAGACGGTCGGTGGAGAAACCGAGGGGACGGTTCTGCAGGCGCTGGAAGGATGCGACGAAGAGCGAAGACAGAAAGAGGACGAGGAAGCAGAAAGCGACCTGAAGAGCGATGGCTCCACGCATGAGGCGGCGTGGCGAGTGCGGATCTTCACCTCCTTTGAGGGCGGCGACGGGCCGGACGGCAGAGGCGCGGAGAGCAGGAAGCAAACCAAGCAATAGAACGACGAGAACAATGAGCCCGAAGCCGAAGAGAAGCACACGCCAGTCAGCGGGAAGGTCGAGGCGCGCAGGGTTGTCGGGGGGATTGACGAGGCTGAGCACAAAGGGCGCTGACCACGCCGCAAAGAATGCGCCAAGGACGGAAGCCAGCAGCGCGAGCAGCGCGCTCTGGCACAGGATGAGCTGGATGAGGCGACGACGGCCGGCACCGATCGAGATACGGAGAGCCATCTCGTGTGCGCGGGCGGCGGCCTGGGCGGTCATCATGTTAGCGACGTTGACGCAGGCGATGAGCAGGACGAGAGCGACGAGGAGACCGAGGACGACGAGGAATCGGCGATATTCGTTCTGGAGGTCGGAGATGCCGGCACCGGCGGGGTTGAAGACAAGCTTCTGATGGAGAAAGCGGTCGATGTCCTTCTGGGTCATGCCGCGGAAGCACGTGGAGCATTCGATCTCGAAGGCGAAGCTGACAGCGGCGAGGTGCTGGCGGAGCGGCTCGAGGGCGGTGGCCGGGTTGACACCGGGTTTCAACATCAGGAAGGTGCGGTGCCAGGTGACGCTGTCCTCGGTAGCCAGCCTGTTCATGCTGAGGGGCAAAAAGATGTCAGTGACAGTTCCTTTTTCGGTGCCAGTGAAGTCGCGAGGGCCGATGCCGATGATCTCGAAGGTCTGATCACCGATGTGGAGCGAGCGGCCGAGGACGTGTGCATCGCGGCCGAAGCGGTGATTCCAGTAGTCCCAGGAGAGGACCGCATAGGGACTGGCACCGGGGGCGCGGTCATCGGCGGGCGCAAGCAGGCGGCCGAGCGCTGGCTTAAGGCCGAAGACCGGGAACATGTTGCCGGAGACATAAACGACGTGGGCCTTTTCCATGTCGTCGTCGGTTGACCAGGTGATGTCCGTGCGTTCGGCATCGCTGATGGCGATGAGATCGGCCTGGTCCTTGACGGCATCGCGCATGAGATTGAAATCCGGCGTGGCCCAGTAGCCGTCCTCGGCAGGCTTGCCGTAAAGGCCCGTCATCTTGCGGGAAAGGACGTAGAGCTTGCTGGAATGGGAGATGGGAAGCGGGCGCCAGAGCAGAGCGTCGATAAGACGGAACGCGGCGACACAGGAACCGATGCCGAGAGCGAGGGAAAGCACAGCGGCCAGGGACGTGACCTTGTTGCGGCAGAGCTGCCGCCAGCCGAAACGCACATCGGCGAGAAGCGACTCAAGCCATCCGGCAACACGAATGCTGTGGCTCGCCTCGCGGGCATGCAGCGCGGAGCCGAATGCACGGTGCGCTTCCTTGGGATCACGTCCTGAGGCGATGGCTTCTTCAATGTGCGACTGCAACTCTTCATCGATTTCGCGATTCAAGCGCTCGCCATGTAGGGCATTCGAAATGCGCGACCACAAAGACATGTCATGCCTCCCGGAGAACCCGGTTGATTGCCAGGCTGACGGACTGCCAGCGCGACTCTTCCGCGCCGAGTTGCTTTTTGCCGGCGGCGGTCAGTTCGTAGACGCGGGCGCGGCGACCGGTGTCTTTCTTGATCCACTCGGCGCGAATCCAGCCAGCTTCCTCCATCCGATACAACGCCGGGTAGAGCGAACCTTCCTCTGCGCGCAGCACGTCGCCGGATGTACTGGCGATGGCAGCCATGATGGCGTAGCCGTGGAGCCGCGGACGCCGCGACAACATCTTAAGGACGAGCAAATCGAGGGAACCTTGCAGAGCATCAGTCCGAGCCATATATAGACGTCTTTATATAGATGTCTTTGTATGGGTGTCAACGAGGAGTCTCGGTCGGACTGAGGTCAGCGCGCAAACGAGCGCTAGACAGCGAGTCTAGTGGTGGACTGCCGGTGGGCGTCTGGAAACCGGAAGCGGTGCGACAAGTCCCAAGCCTGCGCCAATGCGGGCCGCCTCCACACGCAGATGTGCGATGCGCGCGCATCTGCGACGCCTGGTGCGGCATCAAGGGGGCGAGTTCTAGGCTGCCTTTGCTTCTGCCCAGGGATCGATCACGATTTTGGTGACGGCGTCCTTCTTGTCCCGCCAGATCTCGTACATGCGCGGCGCCTCTTCCAGCGTGATGCGGTGGGAGATGATGTAGCTGGGATCGATCTGTCCTTTCTCGATTCGCTCCAGCAGCGGCCTCATGTAGGTGTGCATGTTGGTCTGGCCCATCTTCATGGTGATGCCTTTGCCGAAGGCTGCGCCGAAGGGCACTTTGTCGAGCAGACCGCCGTAGACGCCCGGGATGGAGACCGTGCCGCCTTTGCGAACCGCCTGGATGGCCTGACGGAGAACGCTGGGGCGATCCGTTTCGAGCATGATCGCCGTCTTGATGCGATCATAGACGCCCTGCAGGTCGCGGGAATGAGATTCGAGCCCGACGGCGTCGATACAGGAGTCCGGACCGGTGTTGCCGGTGAGGTCCTTGAGCGCAGTGATGACGCTGGTGTCTTCATCGGCGAAGTCGACGGTGATGGCGCCGATGGAGCGGGCGAGTTCGAGGCGCTCCGGCAGGCGGTCAATTGCGATGACGCGCGCTGCGCCGAGCATGAAGGCGCTTGCGATGGCGAACTGGCCGACAGGGCCGCATCCCCAGACCGCGACAGTGTCGCCTTGCTGAATCTGCGCGTTTTCGGCGGCCATGTAGCCGGTGGGAAAGATGTCGGAAAGAAAGAGGACTTTCTCGTCGGAGAGATCGGTTTCGAGCTTGAGCGGGCCGACATCTGCGAAGGGAACGCGCACATACTGCGCTTGGCCGCCGGCATAGCCGCCCATCATGTGAGAGTAGCCAAAGAGCCCAGACCCGGAGTAGCCGTAGGCCTTCTCCATGATGTGCGCATTGGGATTGGAGTTGTCACAGGCGGACCAGATCTTCTTTTTGCAGAAGAGGCAGTTGCCGCAGGCAATTGTGAAGGGAACGACGACGCGGTCGCCGCGCTTGAGATTGCTGACGCCTTTGCCGACTTCCTCGACGATGCCCATGAACTCGTGGCCGAGGATGTCGCCGGATTCCATGGTGGGGATGAACCCGTCGTAAAGATGAAGATCGGAACCGCAGATTGCGGTACGCGTGACGCGGAGGATGGCGTCGCGCGGATTGAGCAGCGCCGGATCATCGACATTGAGGGTTTCGACTTTGCTGGTGCCCATCCAACATACGGCCTTCATAACGCCTCCGTGAGTGATTTCCTGATGTGTGAGGTCAGCTTGCCTTGCGCTCGCCGGAAGGTGTCGGCACATCCTCCGCGTACATGGAGGCTTTCATTTTGCCGCTGACGCCTCGCGGTCCATGCGGCTGTCCCTGGATGCGTGGAATCTCGCCGGCTTCTGCAAGAGCCTTGAAGTGCCGGAGGTTTTCCACGACGGCCTGTTTGGGATTACGTGCGACGAGGGTGGCCCATGCGCTGGCCAGAGTGCCCATACGGAACTCCTGCAGGACCATAACCAGGGTGCCGCGTCCGCCGGGAGCCTCTTCGAAGATGACTTCGCCGGCGTTTTCCGATTCGCCGCCGATGGAGCGCCATGCGATGCGCCGCGCTGGTTCATCATTGAGGATTTCGGAGTCCCACTCGATGGTTTTGTCGTCGGATTGCATGACCCAGTGCGAGGTAGTGGGGCCGGTGCGGGTGACCTGGCGAATTTCCTCCTGCCATTGCGGCACGGACTCGACGTCACGCCACATTCCATATAGGTCTTCCGGACTCCGCTGGACGAGTGCGCTGGTGCGCACCCAGAGTTTGCCGTCCTTGTCTTCGGGAGGAGGCATATAGCGTCCTTCCTGGATGACGGCGGAGGTGCCTGGCTTTGGCGGGTCTTCGTAGCTGGGGCGTTCGTTCAGTGCAGTTGCCACCTGGATCTCTCCTTCTCACATCTCTCCGTTTGCGAGTTAGATGTATGGAGCGACGCGCACATGTGGGAAGGCGAATCTTTCGATTTATGTCGTCACAATCTCATTTACGTGGGCTACTTCGAGATCCGAGCCAGCGTCGGGCATAGATGACGAGATTGAGAGCGCAGACGGCCACACCCGCGGAGGTCACAATCCAGGAGGGCAGATTGGGATAAGTGATGGCGTCGAGGTAGTGCAGGAGGAAACTGCCCTGATAGGAGAGATGGCCGGCGCGGGCTTCAAAGAAGTTTTCCGCGAGGGTGAACGGGCAGGGCCAGGGCGTGATCTCCACCAGGATTCCCCAGAGGAGTGCGATAACGTGCAGCGTTGTTAACGCAGGGCGGCCGCGTGTCCACAGAGTTCCGAAGATAACGAAGGCGAGCCACAACAGATGTGCCGCGAGGACGAGTCCTGCAAGAATAGCCACGGCATACGCCCCTGGTTCATGTTATTCCGCCGGCCGGGCGGGTTGTGCGCGTACGAGGTCTCGATGGAGCGATGGCTTGCCGGATATCATGGAACTGTCATGCCGTTTCCGATCAAAGTTTGTGTCGTTTGTTCTGAGGAGTTTGAGCTGCGGCCCGGGAAGCCGGGCTTTGCCAATCGTTGTCCGGAGTGCAGCGCGATGGACGAAGCAGAGGTGGCTGCAAAGCGCGGCGAGGTCAGCGAGCGCAACGTGGACCGCGGACTGAACGAAGCGCGGCGGAACGCAATGCGCGATCTGCTCTATCGCAAGGAATAGCCGTTTGTTCTCCAAAACTGAAGGGCCTGTGAAAGCTGCAGGAAATCTGTGAGCGCGGCAGCCGCTGTCGCCAATCCGGAATCGGTGTGGGTGCCGAAGGCGAACCCGTGGCTGATCGCGTTTGTGGTGTCGCTGGCGGCGTTCATGGAGGTGCTGGACACCAGCATCGCCAATGTGGCGCTGCCGCACATCGCCGGCAACCTGGGGGCGAGCAGCGACGAGAGCACCTGGGTGCTGACCTCGTACTTGGTGTCGAATGCGATCGTGCTGCCGATTACCGGCTGGCTGGTGTCGCTGGTCGGACGCAAACGCTTCTTCATCATCTGCATCACGCTGTTCACAGCGAGCTCGCTCTTGTGCGGCATGGCGCCGACGCTTGGCTTTCTGCTGCTGGCGCGGGTGATCCAGGGCATTGGCGGCGGTGGATTGCAGCCCATGGCGCAGGCCATCCTGGCGGATACGTTTCCGCCGAAGAAGCGCGGGCTGGCGTTTTCCGTTTACGGCGTGACAGCCGTTGTGGCGCCGGCGATCGGGCCGACGCTGGGGGGCTGGGTGACAGACAGCTATAGCTGGCGCTGGATCTTTCTAATGAACCTGCCGGTGGGGATCATGGCGATCCTGCTGGTGCTGCGGTTTGTGGAGGACCCGCCATTCCTGCGGCGGACAACCATTCACGAGAGCCGGATCGACTACTTCGGGTTTGGTCTGCTGGCCGTGGGTGTGGGCTTCCTGCAGATCGTGCTCGATAAGGGGCAGGAGGACGACTGGTTCGGGTCGCACTTCATCATCACGCTGTCGATCATCGCGGTGATCTGCCTGGTGACGCTGGTCTGGTGGGAGCTGCGGGTCAAACATCCGATTCTCGATTTACGCCTGTTCAAGAACGTGAACTTCGCCACCGCGAGCGTGATGATGCTGATGGTGGGCGGCGCTTCGTTTTCAACGACGGTGCTGGTGCCGCAATATCTGCAAAACCTGATGGGCTACACGGCGGAGAGCGCCGGAATGGTGTTGAGCGTGGCGGCGGTGCTGCTGCTGATCGAGCTGCCGATCGTGGGGCAACTGACGGCGCGCGTGCAGGCGCGATATCTGATCGCGTTTGGCTGGGCGACGCTGACGATCGCAATGTTCTATTCGACTCAGCGTATTGACCTGGAGATGAGCTTCTCGTCGGCGACGTGGCTGCGGATTGCGCAGTATCTGCCGATGGGGTTCATTTTCATTCCGGCGACGCTGGTGGCGTATATCGGGCTGCCGCAGGAGAAGAGCAATGCGATTGCGGGGCTGATCAACTTTGTGCGGAACATTGGCGCGAGCGCGGGGACTTCGGCGGTGACAACGGTCCTGGCGCGCCGCGCGCAGGTGCACCAGGTGATGCTGGCGAACCACACCGGCATGGGCGGCCGGATGTTCCAGAGTTCGACTCGCGGGCTGACGGGAAGCCTGCATCATGCGATGGGAGCGCAGGCCGAGCGGCATGCTTATGGCACGCTGTACCGATCGATGATCAGCCAGGCTTCGACGCTGTCATATATCGATACGTTCTGGCTGCTGGGCGTGACGGCGGGGATCATGTTTTTCGCGTCATTCCTGCTGCGAAGCAATCATCCGCGGAAGGCCGATCCGGAGGCGATGGCGCACTAGACGGTTGTCCAGGCAGGCCTTCGCCGCGCTGACTGCTTTATATTCATTCCTCCGATGCCGGTGCTATAGTGACGGCGCGAGAGTGCCGCGAGAGCATTCCCGGGGAAATTTGGAACGGGTCACGGGGAATGCTCATGAGCCAGAGACCGCGCATCTTCTACGGGTGGTGGATTGTCCTCGTCAGCGTGGCGGGCGAGTTTTTTGGCGCGCCGGTCTCGGTGTATTCGTTCGGCATCTTCCTGAAGCCGCTGGTGCATGAGTTTCATGCCAGCCGCGCGGCAATTTCCTTCGCGTTCATGCTGCACAACGTTGTAGGAGCGCTGCTGCTGCCGGCAATGGGCCGGCTGATCGATCGCGTGGGCGCGCGGCGCGTGATTCTGATCCTGACCGCGATCTTTGCGTTAGCGTTGCTCTCTGGGTTGTGTATTCGCGGCGGGATCTGGCAGCTTTACGTCTTCTATACGGTGCTGGGCATCACGTTGAGCGCGGGACCGGGCCCCGTTCCCTATGGCGTGGTGATCTCGCACTGGTTTAACCGGAGGCGCGGGATGGCCCTGGGGCTGGTGGGCCTGGGTATTGGCATCGGCGCGATTGCCATTCCGCTGCTTTCGCAACGGCTGATCGCGGCGTTTGGCTGGCGTGCGGCGTATGCAGTGTTTGGGGCAGCGATGCTGGTGATTTCTCTCCCGCTGGTCGTGATGTTTCTGCGGAATGATCCTTCGGATTGTGGGCTGCTGGCGGATGGCTCGGAGAAAGCGGCGGCAGCGCCCGCCAACGATGAGGGACTGTGCTGGGCGGAGATCTGGCGCAGTACGGATTTCTGGCTGATGATCGCGGTCTTCACGCTGACGAGCGCGAGCATGCACGCGGGCGTGCTGCATATGCCGGCGCTGCTGACGGACCGCGGGCTGAGCCCCGGGCGCGCCGCGATGGCGAGCGGGATGATCGGGATTTCGGTGGTGCTGGGAAGGGTGGGCTCCGGATATCTACTGGACCGGTTTTTGGCTCCGCGCGTTGCGATGGTGTTTTACGGCGCATGCGCTGCGGGACTGGCAATTCTGTGGTCGGGACTCGCGGGTGGCGCAGCGCTGGCAGCCGCATTTCTGGTGGGGCTGGGCATGGGATCGGAAGTGGAGTTGATGGCTTACCTGGTGAGCCGCTACTTCGGCCTGCGGTCCTTTGCGACGGCCTACGGTTATGCGTTTGCCGCTTTTATGATCGCGGGCGCCGTGGGGACACTGCTGATGGGCGCGGGGTTCGATCATTTTCATTCGTATACCGTGCCGCTCGGGTGCTTCTGCGTGGCGATGGTGTGTGCGCTGGTGCTGCTGGGGCGGCTGGGGGCGTACCGGTATGGGGTGGAGAGCGAAAATGCACCGCCGCTTGAGGCGGTATCCACGGTAAGCGGCGGTTGAGGCGGCACCATCATCTGCTTCCGGTGAGGTGTGCCCCGGAGAAATGTACTCAACTCTGCCGGTTACGGTGCTATTTCTCTTGAGCACTCCTGACGGCAAGGACGGGACAGAGAGCGTGCGAGGCCAGGTTGTAGGCCATTGGACCCGGTAGATGCGATGAAAAGTGTGGGTGGGTGGTACTCGGCACACCTACGACAATCAACTGGACCTCTCGTTTCTCCGCCGCCTCCAGAATCATCGACTCGGATGGTCCGACTCCAGCAGAAATTCCGGTTCTACGCCTTGTTCGCCCTGACGCCAGCCTTTTTCAAGAAGACGCATGCGACAGAATGCCTCCGACGACATTCGGGTCGAAAGCGGCTCGCTCCAGATGTCTTCTGTAACGTGGAAGATATACAGATCGGCTCCATAAGTTTTTGCCAGCGCATCGGTGTAATCCATCGCGCGCCTGGATTCCGAAGAGAAATTCGTGGCACGAAGAGCAGATTTTCAAATGCACCTCCCCTCTCGGGTTCAGTTGCTGCCTTAGGGCCGATCAGCAGCGCCGGGCAGGCTGCGACTCGGGTGATGGCCTGGTCCGCAGATGGGGATAACAGCTTGTAAGTGCCGTGCCTTCCATGGCTACCAGTCACAACCAGGTCGATGCTGTTCTGGTCCACGAGCGCGGAGATTACAGGTACGGGATCGCCATGCTCCAGGAGGACCTGGAAGGGAATGTCATTGAAGTGAGAGCTTGCCAGACGGGCCTTAATCTGCTGCTCGGCCGCGTGCTTCATCTGAAACAGGGTTTGATCGAGGTGGTCTGGCGCGATGTGCGCGTACTCTTTCGCTTGAATCACCTGGACGACGTAGATCGAAGAACTGAAGCGGCGAGCAATGATGGAACGCATGAACGGCGGCATCGGTGCCGTGGCCCTCCGCTTCCGGCGCGAAGCGGTACACGAGAAATCCTGACAACAGACCGCCCAGGGTGCTCGCAGCGGGAATCAGCCACAGCCCGTGCGGTCCGATATGTTGGGAGAGCGTGCCCGTGGTTTTCAGTCCGGGCGCTTGATAGCCGGCGATTCGGTACAGGAAGAGGCGATCGCAGAGCCGCAGCATCCACATGAAGAGTTGCGCGCTCGGGGCCCCAGCGACACCGAGGAAAGCAGATTCCACAAGGAGTAGTGCCTCGCCTTTATGTCGCAGCGTTTGCATGTGTCCCGTTCGCCGGATCTCCCGGATGCTCTTCGGCCCCACTTGTCGTGATGCAGTTTCAGAGAAGTCTGGCTAGCCAAAAGTCCATGCAGATCATCGATTTCAAAGCGAGCGAGCGTTTCGCTGGAGGGTATCCATCGTTTTTCTTCCTCACCGGTTCCTCTGCGGGCCGCGGAGCTCTGCCGGTGAGTCGTAAAATAGAAATGCGATGTTGATTACCGTTGCAGATCTGCGGCTCGATCCGATCGAGTTTGACGAGCATTTTTCCCCGGAGGCGATCGAGTATGGCGAGGACATCCGGCAGGTGGGTGCTTTGGACACGAAGGGTCGGGCGGACCTGATCGAGGAGCACCGGGGGCACAAGCAGGTAGTGCCGGACATACGGGTGCGGGGCGATTATGCGGGGCGGTTTGAGGTGCCCTGTGCGCGATGCGTGGAGCCGGTGGAACATCCGCTGACGGACAGTTTTGACCTGCTGTATCGGCCGCTCGGTGTGGATGCGGGGTCGGCGGAGCGCGCCATCTCGACCTCCGAGACGGAGATCGGATACTATAACGGAGACGGTCTAGTGCTGGAAGACGTCTTGCGTGAGCAGGTGCTGCTGTCCCTGCCGGAGAAGACCCTTTGTCGCGCGGACTGCAAAGGGCTATGCCCGAGCTGTGGCCAGAACCTGAATACAGAGACATGTTCCTGCGAGTCGGCGGAGGCCGATCCGCGCTGGAATCCGCTCTCAGACCTGCGCAGCAAGATCAAGTCTTAAGGGAAGTTTGAGGCCGGGAGACCGGGGACGCAACGCGCGGAGCGCGAATGTCTTGGCGGGACGGCCCGATCGAAAGGAATCTGCCATGCCGAATCCGAAGCGGCGCCACTCCAAGGCGCGCACCTCCAAGCGTCGCGCGCACGATGCGCTGACAGGAGTTACTACCTCGGAGTGTCCGAACTGCCACGAGCGCAAGCTGCCCCACCGCGTCTGCGCCAAATGCGGCCACTACAAGGGCCGCGAAGTCCTCGAGGCGAAGGAAGCTTAGGCATACATCGGTGTCGCTGACGGACATCGCTCTGGATGCCATGGGCTCGGATGACGCGCCCGAGGCTGAGATACGCGGCGCCATCCTGGCCTGCCGCGCGTATCCTGTTCGAGTTCACCTGATCGGTCCAGAGGCGAAGCTGCGCGCCGGCCTCGGCGTGTTGGGCCGTCGTGTGCCTATTGACATCGTGCCTACCGATGAGTGGATCACGATGGAGGATAAAGCCGCGAAGGCGGTGCGCGAGAAGCGCAACAGCACGATGCGGCTTGGCCTGAAGATGGTGAAGGAGCGGCGGGCCGCGGGCTTTGTGACTGCCGGCAACACCGGCGCCGCGATGGCCTCCGCCAAGATGGTGCTGGGCGCGCTGCCCGGCGTAGACCGTCCCGCGCTGGCTATGCCGCTGCCCACCTCGACCGGATCACCCTGCGTGCTCCTGGATGTCGGCGCGAATGTCGATTGCAGCGTCCGCAACCTGGCACAGTTCGCCATTATGGGCGAGATGTATGCGCGCGCTGTCTTCAAGATTGAGAAGCCGCGCGTGGGGCTGCTCTCCATTGGCGAAGAAGAGACCAAAGGCAACGACCTGACGCGCGAGGCGCTGCAGGTGCTGAAGCAGTTGCCGATCCGGTTTATCGGGAACGTCGAGGGGCGCGACCTCTACAACGGACACGCGGACGTGATCGTGTGCGATGGCTTTGTGGGCAACGTGGCGCTTAAGACCTCGGAGGGGCTGGCGCGCATGGTGCGCGATATGCTGCGCGAGTCGCTGGGCTCGACGGTGAGCGGACGCGCGGGCGCATTGCTGGCGCGGCGCGGCTTCAAGGAATTCAAGAAGCGGCTGGACCAATCTGAGTACGGTGGCGCCCCGCTGCTGGGCGTACGCGGGCCGGTGATCATCGGCCACGGATCGTCAGATGATCGCGCGATCCTGAACGGCATTCGTGTGGCGGCAGAGTTTGCCGCAGCGGGGGTGACGGATCGGATCGAGCGGGAGTTTAGCCTGCCTACCGTTCCGTAGCTGTTTTCTTCTCCTGCAATTTTCCCTTTGCATATGCAGCTTCATTTGCTGCAAACGCCTTCCAGAAATTTCCAGGATCGCGACCATGCAGCAGGTTCGCGAGAAAGCCGAGATGCGTCTGCCATCCGACCGCGAAGTCTTCCATCCGGCCCGTCCCCGAAATGCGGCGATGCGTGAGCCGCAGGAGCACATTCTCGCCGGATGGCGTGAGCGTGATCCTGACATCCTGCTGCTGCGCCGAGGAATCACCCCATAGAAAGGCGAGAGCGCGCGGCGGATCGTACTCGGTGACCGTGCACTCGCTCGAGTGCCCAGTATCGTACTTCGCGTACTGCGGTGGTGTTGGTTCCTTCACGGTGGAGAGATCAGAGTTGCGCATGTAAAGCGTGAAGATACTGCCGGCCTTTGGCTGTATAACGCCGGTGCCAAACCACTTGCCGCGCTTCTCGGAATCAGCGATATATTCCCACACGCGCTCGACGGGGCCGGGCAGCAGACGCTCGAGCAGAATCGTGTCCGGCGCAATGAGAGCGGCATATGGCTGCCGGATCGTGTCGTCGAGGCCGGCGAGGATCATGCCCCAGCCTTCCTGCGTGCGGTCTGCCCACTCCCGCAGTACGCCCTGGTGCGTGAGCGTGAGCTTGCATCCGTCCCCGGCGGGCTCTATATCGAGGTTCACTGTGGTGAATTGGGCGGAAAGCTTCGGCACGCCGAAGGTGAAGACTAGGCGACGCGGGCGATCGATCTCCAAATATTCACCGGCATGCTCGATATCGACGCCGTTGTCGCGGCGCACGATGACGAATCTGCCGCCCACGCGCGGGTCGAGTTCGACGCGCACGATCTCGCCGGTCGGCGAGGCGAAGAGAAAGCGTTGCGCGATTGCGGGATCGAGCCAGGCATCGAAAACGCGCTCGGGCGGAAAGGCAAAAGTGCGGGTGACTTGAAGCGTCCTCGTGTCGGGTGCGGTGGTCATGCGGAGGGTCCTTTATCTGGCAGAGGGTTTGGTGCTGGCGGGAGACTTGGATTTGCGCGCGCGGCCACGCATGGCGTCTTCCTCGCGCAGGACGGCTTCCAGGGCATCGAGGCTCTGCTCCCAAAAGCGTGCGTAATGGTGGAACCATGCGTTCGCGCTGGCGAGCGGCGCGGGTTCCAGGTGGCAGATATGCGTACGGCCCTGCACCGTCCGGCGGATCAGGCCACTGCGTTCGAGTGCTTTGACGTGCTTGGCTGCGCCGGCAAGCGACATGCGAAACGGAGCCGCCAGTTCGCTGACGGTGCGTTCGCCACTGGATAACGCGTGCAGCATCTGACGGCGGGTGGGATCGGCCAGCGCGTGAAAGACGCGGTCGAGACGGTCGTTGGGCGATCGAGATGTTGACCGCCGCGCTGCTAATTTGTCAACCATATGGTTGAGTATTAGTCCAGGAACGAATGATTGTCAACCATACGGTTGAATATGTGAGAGAGCAGATCCCCCTACATCTCTTCACTGCGGGTGGGGATGGTCATGACGGACCGGCAAGGTGTGCGAGAATTGCGGGTTGTTGCAAGTGGGGGCTATGAGCGAACAGAAGATTGCATTTCTCTTTCCCGGGCAGGGATCCCAGGTGGTGGGGATGGGCCGCGACCTTGCGGAGAAGTTTACGGTAGCGCGCCAGACCTTTGATGAGGCGGATAACGTGCTGGGCTATTCGCTGTCGAAGCTGTGCTTCGAAGGCCCGGCGGAGCAGTTGAAGCAGACGGAGTTCACGCAGCCGGCGATCTTTGCCGTATCGATGGCGGCGTATCGCGTGCTGGCATCGCGAGGTGTGGAGCCGCAGATTGCAGCAGGGCACTCGCTGGGTGAATATGCAGCGTGCGCGGCGGCGGGCCTGATGAGCTTTGCGGATGCTATCCGCGCATTGCGTTCGCGCGGTCAGTTCATGCAGGAGGCAGTGCCGGATGGCCAGGGTGCGATGGCCGCGGTGCTGGGACTGGATTCGGACGCGGTGCGCGATCTATGCAACACAGCAGCGAAGGAAACTAGCGAAGTGGTGTCGCCAGCAAACATGAATTCGCCGGAGCAGATCGTCATCTCCGGCAGCGCGACCGGCGTGGCGCGGGCGGGCGAGCTGGCGAAGGAAAAGGGCGCGAAGAAAGTGGTGGCGCTGCAGGTCTCCGCTCCGTTCCATTGTGCGCTGATGCAGCCGGCACAGGACAGGCTGGCGGAGGTGCTGAAGGGCATCGAAGTGAACGACCCACAATTTCCGATTGTGTCGAATGTCACCGCGGATGCGACGAAAAGGGGCGGCCGCGAGCGCGACCTGCTGATCGAGCAGGTGACAGCGCCCGTACGCTGGGTGGAGTCGATACGCTGCATGATCGGCGAGGGCGTGAGCACATTTGTGGAGGTAGGGCCCGGCCGGGTGTTGAGCGGACTGCTGCGGCAGATCGATCGCGCGCAGAAATGCGTGAATGTGGAAGATGCGGCGAGCCTGGACAAGGCGCTGGCGGGGAATTAGCCATTCGGACAACGGGGCCTTCGGCGCGGGATGGTTCGCTCCCGCTTGCTTGTGCGTGTGTGCCAGCTTCCAAGTCCCAACAACGGATCACGCGCAACCCGATCTCTACATCGGACAAGCTGCAGGTCCTTCGCTTCGCTCAGGATGACAGTCTTGTTGAAACCGATTACTGATAGCTGATCTGCCAGTAGGTGAGGCCGAACTGGCCTTTCTGCGGTGTGAGCGAGAAAGGCGTGAAGCCGATGACGCCGTGCGTGACTCCAAGCGTCGTCAATGACTTCCGTCCGTTGACGCTGATGGCCATGAGCGTGCTGTTGCCCAGGCTGGATGTTGCATAGAGGATCTGATAGCTGGTGATCTTGCCGTATTCACCGCTGAGGCCCCAGTCATCCAGGAATTTGTTGTATGGATATGCGGACGTCTGGTACTTGCCCGGGTGTTGCTGCCAATCGGTGTCGTTGTTCCAGATGCCGTAGGCCTTTTCGAACTGCTGCTGCTCGAGCGCATCGAAGAAGCGGCTGACCTTGTGCTCGGCCGGCCAGTTCCAGAAATACCAGACAAATGCGCCGAGAAAGGCCAGCACAATGAGCGTGCCGATGATGACATTGCGGCGCTTGCGTGCGCGTGCGGCGTTATAGGAAGGGGCGTC
>DASVAI010000174.1:0-2986 GCA_036376445.1 Acidobacteriaceae bacterium | reverse complement strand
CCTGCTGTTGCGGTGCGAATCCCGGCGCCGTAACCGTCAGTCGATACTCGCCAACCGGCAGCGAGCTCATCTCAAACGCGCCCTCCGCATCGCTCTCCAGCTTCGCGCGATATTGCGACGTAATCGCCGCGATCTCGACGTGAGCTCCGGCGATCGGCCGATGAGCCGGATCATGCACGACGCCACGCACTGTCGCCAGCACCGTTGCCCCTGCGCACAGCGCGACACACAAAGGCGCCGCTGCGATCAGGCCCCGCACTCCTGGTCTCTCCAGCACTTGCCTGTCTCCTTGCCTCGATTCCGTTCCGAAGACGCGCAAGCTTGCCGCCGGTAGGATAGGCAGCATCCGTTGCGCAGAACAGGTTTCAGGCGAAGGAAGGAGGCGCGCGAGAAGCCGGCAGTCCGGCAAGAAACGCGGAAAGGGCGGCAAGCTCAAAGCCCAGCGTCGACTCTACCGCAACCGTGCAGACCAGCCCATGTGGTGCTGCCGGCATATGCGGAGCGAGCAAAACCGCAGCATGCTGCAGGTTTGCGAACGGGCAGCCGGCTCCGCGCCAGGCAGGCCCGTGCTCATGCTGCACACTTCCCGTCACGCAATGGTGCGCGCCATGTGTGCGGCAACAGGCCGGCAGCAGCAACTGAGGCCGCGCCAGCTCAAGTGCGGTGGCGCCAGGGACCAGCAGCAACATCCAGCAGGTCAGCAGATTGGCAATCAGGCGCCGCACCCATGCAGTGTAGAGCATTTCTTCCCGGAACGGCGGCACGCGCATTTGGTCCTGCGGATCAGTGGTTCCGCATCGCTCCAGCGCCATTACACTGAAAGCAGTATGGGACTGCCGGCCACGATGCGGGAGCTGTTGGATCGGAGCGGCCTCATCCTGGCGGCCAATGCACGCGCCGCCCGCGCGTTGCACTTGTGCTACGCCGAGTCGATGCAGGCGGAAAACGCCGGCGCCTGGCGCACACCGCGCATCCTCGATCTGCATTCGTGGTTCGTCGAGCAATGGCAGGCAGTCGTGCTCACCGGCGCCGAGGGACGCGTGCTGCTTACCGAGCTCCAGGAGCATGCCCTTTGGGAGAGCCTGATCGAGCCCACGCTCACCGGCATCTCGCTCATCGAGCCCGCGCACATGGCCTCCCTCGCTCAGGAAGCTTATGCATTGCTCGCGGAATACAACCAGCTCCAGCGCCTGGACGACGCCATGTGGCTGCCCGAAGCCAACTCGGAGCCCGAAGTCTTCCGCTCCTGGGCGCGCAGCTTTCAGCGCGAATGCACGCGCCACCACTGGCTGCCCCGCTGCAAGCTTATCGGCGCCATCACGCACGCGCTGCGCTGGGGCATGCTTCCCACTCCACCGGAGATCGGCTGGCTCGGCTTCGATCGCGCCACTCCGGCCGAGGCAGATCTGCAGTCCGTCCTCGAATCACTCGGCACACGTCAGCACGTCCTCTTTTGGAAGATCGAACCGCAATCACCACCGCGCCTCTACACCGCGCAAAGCGAAAAGGAAGAGACCGCCGCGTGCGCCGCATGGGTGCGCGGCCAACTCGAATCAGATCCCAAGGCACGCATCGGCATCCTCCTGCCGGATCTCGAAAGCAGACGCCCGCAACTGGAGCGCGACCTGTATCCTACTTTGAGTCCGGCCCACCTCCCCATCACCGCAGGCGCGTCCCCCAACCTGCCCTTTGAGTTTTCGCTCGGCCAGCCGCTTGCCCAGGTCCCTCTTGTTCACGCTGCGCTGCTCCTGTTGCGATGGCTGCATCGGCCGCTCATGCAGCAGGAGATCTCCTGGCTGCTGCTCTCGAGCACGCTCGGCTCCGCTCAAGGAACCGGCGCCAGAGAAGCCCTCGCGAATCTCGACCGAAGCCTTCGCAACCGGAGCTGCGCCCCGCCCGAGATGTCGCTCGAGTCCTTCCTGCGCCACCCGCAGCATGGATTCCCCGCAGTCCGTGCTCTAGCACATGATCTCGCCGCTATGCTCGAGCAGCACCGCCGCAATGTGCGAGATGCCTCCCCCGGCGAATGGGTACGCCGGGTCGCGCACCTGCTGCACACCGCCCGATGGGGCGAGCGCGCGGATGCCTCCAGCCTCCTCTTTCAGGCGCGCGAAGCGTGGGAACGCCTGCTCGATGCAGTCGCCGCACTCGATTTCGCAAATCGCACACTCAGCTTTCGCAAATTTCTCAACACGCTGGAGCAGGCAGCGCAGGACACAATCTTCGCCGCCGAATCCGCCGAGGCGCCGGTGCAGGTGATGGGCGCCTACGCCGCCTCCGGTCAGTCCTTCGATGCAGTCTGGTTCCTGGGCGCGACGGATGCTGCGTGGCCCATTCCCGGCCGCCCCAATCCCCTGCTGCCCCTCGGACTGCAGCGCGGCGCCGGCATGCCGCATGTCTCTCCTGCGGAAGATACTGCGCTCGCTCATCGCGCCATGGAGCGCATCGCCGCAGGCGCAGGCGAGGTCATCTACTCGTGGGCCGAAATGTCCGACGAGGCTGCGCAGCGGCCATCTTCCCTGGTCAATCAATTCGCACCTGCCACGGTGACGATCCCCGACCGCTCGCAGCCGCACATTGCCCTTGAGACTGTCCAGGACAATCATTGGATCCCTTTCTCCGGCGGGGCCGTCGCCTCTGGCGGCCAGATGGCGTTGAAGCGCCAGGCAAATTGCCCCTTTCAGGCATTTGTCTTCCAGCGCCTGCAGGTGCGGGAGCTCTCGATCGCCGGGCGCGGCCTTTCCCCCAGTGATCGCGGCCGGCTGCTTCACAAGGTCATGGAGCTGATCTGGTCGAAGGAGGCAGAACCCCACCTCTCCAGCCACGCCGACTTGCGCAGCGCCATGATGACCGGCACGCTTCGGCCGCTCGTTGCCGCACATACCGAAGCCGCGATGCGCTGGCTCAACCCCGCACATGGCGACCCATGGCAGCGCGCCTACCTGAAAGCGGAAAAAGAACGCACCGTCAGTCTCGTGCTCGACTG
>DASVAI010000173.1:0-6339 GCA_036376445.1 Acidobacteriaceae bacterium | reverse complement strand
GGGAGATCCATGTCGAGCAGAGTGGCGGGCTGATGGCGGCCGCGGCGGTGGTGCATTCGCTCGCCGGAGCGGGCCATCGTGTGTACCTGGCGGGCGGGTGCGTGCGCGACCTGCTGATAGGCCATGAGCCGGCGGATTACGACGTGGCGACGAGCGCGCGGCCGGACCAGGTGATGGCGCTGTTCCCGCGGGCCTTTGGAGTGGGAGCGCACTTCGGCGTAGTGCTGGTGCCAATGCTGGTGGACGGGCGCGAAATTGTCACTGAAGTGGCGACGTTTCGGAGTGACGGCGCTTACTCGGACGGCCGGCGGCCGGACACGGTGGAGTATACGGATGACCCGAAGCACGATGTCGAGCGGCGCGACTTCACCATCAACGGGATGCTGCTGGATGTGGACAAGTACCTGGCGACGGGCAGCGCGGCCGCGGCGGTGCTGGATAGCGTGGGCGGGCGGCATGACCTGAAGGCCGGCGTAGTACGGGCGATCGGACAGCCGATGCGGCGGTTTACCGAGGACAAGCTGCGGATGCTGCGGGCGGTGCGGTTCGCGGCGCGGTTCGGCTTCACGATCGAGCGGGCGACGTTTGCGGCGATCCGCGTACTGGCGGGGGAGATCGGGCAGGTGAGCCGCGAGCGTGTGCGCGATGAGCTGACGCGCATGCTGACGGAAGGACGGGCGGCCGATGCCTTCCGAATGCTGGAGCCGACGGGGCTGCTGGAGCGGGTACTGCCGGAGGTGGCGGCGATGCGGGGCGTCGCTCAGCCGCCGGAGTTTCATCCCGAAGGCGATGTGTGGGTGCACACGCTGCTGATGCTGGAGAAGCTGCCGGCAGGCTGCTCGGCAACGCTGGCGTGGGGCACGCTGCTGCACGATGTCGGCAAGCCGCCGACGTATATGGTCGCGGACCGCATCCGCTTTAATGGGCACGCAGAGGTGGGGACGCGCATGGCAGCGGCCATCGGCCGGCGGCTGCGCTTCTCCAACGAGGAGGCGGAGCAGATCCAGTCGCTGGTAGCGAACCACATGCGCTTTGGCGATGTGGAGAAGATGAAGGAGTCGACGCTGAAGCGGTTCTTCCGGCTGCCGAAGTTTCCCGAGCACCTAGAGTTGCACCGGCTGGATGTGACGTCGAGCCACAATCAATTGCGGCTGTACGAGTTTGCGAAGTCGCGCTACGAGGCTGCACCGGCGGAGGAGGTGAAGCCTCGGCTGCTGGTGACGGGCGCTGACCTGATCGCGGCGGGCTACCGGCCGGGGCCGGGCTTCCGCGCGATGCTCGACGCGGCGGAGGATGCGCAGCTCGAGGGGACGATCACGACCAAAGGTGAAGGGATGGCGCTGCTGCGGGAGATGTTTGGGGCGCCTTCGGCTGCGTAGCTACGCCTGACCGATCTCGCCGGACTCACACAGATTCGTGACCACCGCGTCGAGGTGGTCATCGTGATTCGGCTCGGGAGCGCGCGCTTCGGAGGGCAGGTAGTGTGGGTTGACGAGCGAGAGTGTCTCGTTGACGAATATGGAGGGATGCACGAGTAGGCTATGCCGTAGCAGCGAACGCGGAAGCGTATCGGCGTGGTATTGGCAGATGCCGCTGAGTTCGGGACAGCGGCGGAATATTTTTTCCAGCCGCCACTCGTATTCGAGGAGGGTAGCGGGGTCTCTCTCCGCGCCGAGTTCCCACGTCATGTCGCCGACAGCCCAGAGACCTGCGTGGCGGTCACGTAAGGAATTGTTGACCAGGCTTTCTAAGGTCCGCAGCATGCGGTCGATATCGAAGCGACCATCGATCAGATGTGTCTGATCGGCAGAGAGGATGAGGCGGGTTCTTGCGACCTCCTGCGCAACATCGACTCCGGCGGCGGCGAGATAGGAGCGCAGGCCGGCGACCATCGCGGGGCTGTTGAGATACAGGCAGCGATAATTCTGCTGGAGCTTGTCGCGCATGGTGGCAGCGAGCGCCGGCAGATGTTTCGACGGCGCGCCGGTATAGATCAGGCATTGATGGCGAAGAGCGTGCTGCATGGCGGCATTATATGGATGGCGTGTTTGCATTGTGCCGCCTCCTCCTCTTCTTCCTGCGGCGCGGGAGTAATGGGCTTTTAGGGTACTCGAATCATTGTTGATAAGCCTGCCGCTTGTCGATCCGAGTACTGAATCGGATGGATAAATCTGCGGACCCGAAACGGGCGGCTCGTCTTTCGTTGCGAACTAAAACTCAGATCTCAGATCTGCTGCGGCGTGCGGGGAGGCGGCGGTTTGGCGAGCATCGCGAGATGCATGCCGCCTCCGATCACGAATTGCGTCCGTGCCGCCCTATTCCGGCAGGGCTTCGCCGGACTGCTCGCGCACCATGTACTCGGCGTACCATTCCGGCCAGTTCTCATCGCGCTGGCCGCCGGTGCGCTTCTCGTGCTCGCCATGGGCGGCCGCGGCGCGCTTAAGCGCCTGCGTTAGGTCAGCCGCCGATGCGTAAGCCGTATTGCCGGCGACGCGTCCCGGAAGCCGGGTGGTGATCTCCTGAAAGAGCCAGCCATTGCCGTCCGGGTCGGCGAAGGAGGCGAACGAGCGATAGGTACGATGCTCTGGATCAGGACCGGTGACGCGGCGGCGGCCAAAGAGATAGGGCGGGTCGTTGCCGACGGAGACATCATCGCCGTGGAAGATCTCGCTGATCTCGATACCGCGCTTGAGCAGCTCGTTACGGGCGGCCTCGATATCGGAGACGATGAGATACAGGCCCTGCGCCGAGCCCGGCGACGCTGCGGTGACGTTCCTGCCGAAGATGACCGAGCAGCCGGAGCCGGGCGGTGTGAACTGGACGACGCGGAAGTCGCTGCCGTTGTCGAAGTCGGCGTCGAGCCGCCAGCCAAGCCGCCCATAGAACTCCTTTGCGCGGCCGACATCCGAGACGGGGATGACGATTATTTCAAGCTTTGTGTCGACTCTCGAGACGATCGCATTGCCGGTTGCGTTGCTGATTGGAATTTCCTTTGTCGTTGCCATGTCCTTCTCCTCGCGGGCCTTCCAGAGAAGGTACTCCTTACTCCGGCTTCTCTGCCAGGTAGAGATAGCGCAGCAGGCGGCGCTCGCCGGACAACGTATGTACGCAGGCGAGAAATTGCTGGAGGCCTTCGTAGTTCTGCGGGCCTTCGATGGTGATGAGTGCGTCGCGGTGCTGGTGGCGTGCGGATTGCCACCGCTCGGCGATGGCGGCGGCATTGGCCGTGGTGTCTGCGGCGCGGAGGAGGCGGAAGCCCGCTTGATCGATGAGCTGCTCGTTGTAGCCGGGCGGCGTAAAGATATACACGCCGATGGAGCTGCGGGTGGCGATCTCCTGTTGAGTGACGGCTCCGCCGAGGATGAGGGCGTCGCTGAAGAGCATGCGGCCGCCTGGGATGAGGACGCGGAAGAGCTCGTGAAGGACGTCTGCGCGCGTTGGGATATGGCAGAGGACATCGTTGGCGAACGCGCCGTGGAAACTGCCACCGGAAAACGGGAGCGGCGCGGCCGCATCGCATTGCTGGAACCCAGCGCGGCCGGCAAGGTTGCGCTCAAGCGCGAGAGAGTTGGCGTTGCGAATGCCGGCGACGTTGCTGTCGATGCCGAGGATTGTGCAACCGACGGCGGAGGCGAGGTGGAGCGCGTAACCGCCGGAGCCGCTGCCGATTTCGAGCACGCGTGAGTCGGGAGCGAGGCGGAGATCGCGGGGAATGTCGCGGGATTCTTCCGCGGTCACCCAACTTGTCTGGCCGAGGTCCTGACCGTAGGTGGCGATGCGGATCTGGCGATAGACCTGCGCGGCGTAGTTGCCGTAAGCGCTGTCGTAGAGGTCTACCGGGACTGGCGGTCCGGGCGGGCGCGCCGGTGGCGCCTTTTGTTGGGTTCGCTTCCTTTGGTCGCTCACGTTGAATTCTCTTGGGCGAGCTTACTTTATCTCATACCAATTCCAGCCTGCCTTAAGAACTGGCCAGCCCGGTAGTCAGATGCGGTGGATGTCGGTGGCGTGTCGGCGGAGCCACCAGCAGGGGTCGGCGCCGGCGTGGGGAAAGATGGAGCGAGTGCAGGGCTGGCTGGCGGTGCTTTGCGCATGGGCTTCGAGGCGGCGGTTCTTGAGCGGGGTGAGCATGAGCTCGGTGACCTGCACGGAATCGTAACCGCCGCCGTGGCTGACACGGATGCGCCAGACGGCCCAGTCGCCGGCCCAGAAAAGCAGAGTGGCGGCGAGGAGGGTGAGGAGAGTGTCAGCGGCGAGTTTCTTCCAGTTGTGCAGCATTTGTCTGGAGGGATTGTAGAGGACTCGACGATAAGGTGGGCCTTTCGGCCCGGCTGGATTATCTGAACATCCCACCATGGCCTCGGCCAGAGTAGGGCCTCCTCGGGTTGCGCTCTGATTAGTTGGTGTAGATGCGGACGTAGTCGACGAGCATTTCGGCGGGGAATTTTGTTGTTGCGTCGGGGGCTTTGGGCCAGTCGCCGCCGATGGCGAGGTTGAGCAGGAGATAGAAGGCGTTGCCGGAGTCGAAGGGCCACGCGGAACCGGGGCGGTTGAAGTCGGCCGGGGTATTGGTGGTGTAGGTGTTGAAGGGCGAGTCGACGTAGAAGCTGATCTTTCCTTTGGACCAGAGCATGCCGTAGGTGTGCCACGACGCAGCGGAGAAGGAGCGGGTGGGCGTGTCGACATAATGCGCGGTGGTGTCGCCGTCCGTGCCATGGAGTGAGCCGGCGATCCAGTCGGGCGTGGGAGCGTTGATGTGCTCCATGATGTCCTGCTCGCCGCATGCCGGCCATTTATCGGTAGCGATGTTGTTGCCAAGCGTCCAGAACGCAGGCCATGTTCCCTGCCCTTCCGGGAGTTTCAAGCGGGCTTCGATGCGGACGTGAGAGACGCTGAAGAGACCTTGGGTCTTCAGTCGGGCGGAGGTGTAGACGCCAGGCGAGGGCTGGCGGGCGACGATGTGGAGTGCGCCGTCTTCGCCGACGAAGGCGTTGGGTTGCGCGGGATCGCAGGGCGGCGTGACTTCGTTGTAGGCGCAGTAGTGTTCGAATTCGCGATTGCCGAAACCGGAGTGGCCAGTGTCGTAGGTCCAGACATCGGAGTTGGGTTTGGGGCCATGGTCGGCCGCGTCGTCGAACTCGTCGCTCCAGACGAGGGTGTTGTTCGGGATGTTCGGGGCAAAGTCCTGGCTCGAGACTTTGCCGGATTCGCCATTGTCGACAGCGATGGCCTTGACCGTGATGTTGGAGGCGATGAGGAAGGGTGTGAAGTACTGCGGCGAAGCGGCGGTGGGCTCCGCGCCATCTGTGGTGTAGTGGATGATGGCGCCGGGCGCGCCGCCTGAGAGGGTGACGATCTGCGCGCCGTTGAGCGCGGGAGTGGTGTGGATGACGGGGGCGCCGGGCGCGGTCTGGTTCTGAGCCTGGGCGAGGGCGGCCGTACAGGTGATCATGATGGTTACTATTTTAGCTGCCCGCATTGCTGTTGGCCTCCGGCGCGTGGTGTTTGCGGTACCAGAGTATCGCGAGTGGAACGCTGTAAGGCTGCTTTCCGACTGTGCTGTCTCCGCTTTGGTAACAGCGAAGCTTAGCGTTTGCGCAGAGCGTCGCGGAGGGCGTCGCGGGCTTGGATAGCTGCGGGCGAGAGGGGCGTTTTGACAGGGATGCGGCCTGCCATGGCTTCCAACAGATAGAGGTGGTTTTCAAACAGCGCGAGCTGGACGGGGTCAGGCGGCGATTTCTGCCAGACGACATTGTCCTGCTGCACCTCGGCGAGCCAATTCTGAAATGCAGAGAGCCGGAAGTCGCCGCGCGTGATGACGACCAGGAGTGCGATGCCAAGACGGCCCTGTTCGCCATAGGTGTAGGTCGTGGTTGCGCTGCGCAGGCGCTGCTCGATGGCGGCGAAGAACGCCTGCTGATCGGGCGTGGTGAACCGCGGATTGCGGGCGAGGGCGGCCAGCAAGTCGGCGGTGTGGGCAGCGGAGTGAATCCAGCCTTTGACCGGATCGAAGCCGCGGTTGTCGCGCTCATCACGCATATAGGTGAGCGCGGCGGCAAGCAACAAGTGGTATTGCGCGGGCGAGAGAAATGGCTGCTGCAGATCGCGCTCTGCGAGCGAGGCGAGCGTGAGCGCGGAGAAGGAGCGGCGGAAGACAGAATCGCTGCCGGACTCGCCGATGCTGCTGGTGAGGTTTTGCTGGAGCGGCGGCATGAGACTCAGAAGCTGTGCGTCGGTGAGCATGCGGTGGCGAATCCAGACATCGAGGATGGTGTAGGCGAGATCGTCGCGGAGTGTTGGATCGGGAGATCCGAGCCAGGCTGTGAGCTCCTGCGCGAGCGC
>DASVAI010000170.1:0-2128 GCA_036376445.1 Acidobacteriaceae bacterium | reverse complement strand
GGAGCAGAGCGGCGAAGGGCGAAATGCGCGGGAAGTGCGGGTCACAGTGATTCGCGGCGGCGCGAGCAGCAACGGCTACTATTACAACGAGGCGGTGCTGCGAGCCATCGCGGGCCTGCTCAACTCGGCGCAGGCATACGTGGATCATGCACGCACAGAGGCCGATAGCCAGGTACGCTCGGTGCGTGATATCGTCGGCTTCTACCACTCTCCTGCGTACATCGCCGGTTCGCAGGAGCCAGCCGGGCGCGTGGACGCCACGTTGCACATCCTGGAGTCGGCGGACTGGCTGTGGAGCATGATTTACGAAGCATGCTCCCTCGGCCACTCGGAACTCATCGGCCTCTCCATCGACATCTTCGGCACGTGGCAGTCCCGCGAGGCTGCTGGAACACTGGCGACAGGCAGGGCGCGTCCGCTCAAAGAAGTGACGGGCGTGCTGGCCCTCAACTCCTGCGATATTGTTACACGCCCCAGCGCGGGTGGGGCATTTCGACACATCCTGCAAGCACAGGTGCAGGAAGAAAGAGAAACGCATATGAACGAGCATGAGACACAGGAAACTGCGCTCTCCACCGAGCCAGCCAACGCTACGACGAGCGCAGCACCGGCGACGCGAGGGGAACGACAGGAGGGTGGGGAAGGCCGGGGAACGCACATTCTGGAACAGGACATCCGGGAAATGCGCTCCTCGCTGCTGGATGAACTGCGACGCGAACGGTCGCAGCTGGTGTTGGAGCGCAGGCTGCACGAATCGCGGCTGCCGGAGGCGGCGCTGGCGCTGGTGCGAGAACACTTTGCCGGGCGCGTCTTCGAGGAGCACGAATTGGACGCAGAGATCGCCAGCACGCGCAAGATGCTGGCCGCACTCGCGGCCAACGGGCAGATTCGCGGCCAGGGCTACGAGAAGCCGGAGATTGGCGAGCAGATCACCGAGGCGGAGAAGCTGCAAGCGGCCTTCGACGCCCTGTTCGGACTGGAAATCAATACGGCGCGGCTGGGCAATGTACGCGGCTTCTCCTCCATTCGCGAAGCCTATGCGCGGGTGACGGGCGACCCAACGGTGAGTGGTACCAGCCTGCGGGAGCCAGAACTGATTCGCGTCGACGAGGCAGCGCCGATTACGCGCATCACCGAGGCGGATACGACCACGGCCTCGTTCTCCTACCTGCTCGGCACCTCAATGAACAAGCGCCTGCTGAAAGATTACCAGGCCTGGTCGGCTGAATGGCAAAAGTTCTGCACCATCGTCCCCATTAAGGACTTCAAACAGCAAACCCGCGTGCGCCTGGGCGCGTTCGGTTCGCTGGCGACGGTGGCGGAAGACACGGCCTATAGCACCATCTCGCTGACGGACACAGCCGCGACCTACGTACCGGCGAAGCGCGGCAACCTGGTTACGGTCTCGCGAGAGACGATCATCAACGATGACCTGATGGCGATCAAACAGATACCGACAAAGCTGGCGGTGGCCGCGGCCTACACGCTGGCGGAGTTCGTCTACGCCTTCCTCTCATCGAACGCGAACATCTATGATGGCAGCGCACTCTTCACCTCCGGCTCGCCGCACAACAACCTCGGCTCTTCGGCGCTCTCCACCGCGTCGATGCAGACGGGCGTGACGGCCATGCGCGAGCAGACGAACTTCGCGGGCAAGCGCATCGGCTTGCGCCCACGATACCTGGTCGTGCCGCCGGAGCTGGAGTTCACCGCGATGGTGGTGACGAAATCGGCTGGCGTTCCCGGCTCCAGCAACAACGACATCAACCCCATGCTCGGCTATGTCACGCCCCTCGTCTCCCCACAGCTCAGCAGTTCGACACAATGGTTCTTCGTGGCAGACCCCGCCGTGGTCGATACCATCGAGGTTGGTTTTGTGGGCGGCCAGGTGAACCCTGCAATGTTTATTCAGGACATGCCCCTTTATGGATTGAACTTTACAAATGATGTAATCAGCTATAAAGTGCGGCAGGAGTACGGGGGCTGTGTTGTGGACTACAGGGGATTATACAGGGGCATCTAAGGTAGAGTTACTCTACACTTGCAATTGATGAGGGCAGATTTCGTGATAATACCTGGCGCGATTGCAGTTGAAACAGAGGACTTGAAACCCCTCTTTTGGAAAACC
>DASVAI010000169.1:0-3361 GCA_036376445.1 Acidobacteriaceae bacterium | reverse complement strand
ATCTCGTGCCGCCTGCTGACATAGACCGCACCCAGATCGATCGCACCATCGACGCCGTCTGGCGGATGGAGTCTGCCCGGGTCATCGCCGGCCTTACGCGCATCGTGCGTGATATCGGCATCGCCGAAGAGCTGGCGCAGGACGCCTTGGTCGCCGCGCTCGAGCAGTGGCCGGAATCCGGCGTTCCGCAGAACCCCGGCGCGTGGCTGATGACCGCCGCCAAGCACCGCGCCATTGACCTGCTGCGCCGCAATACGCGCCTCGAGCGCAAGCACGAAGAGCTTGCCCGCGAGTTGGAGGAGCAGCAGCAGCGCGGGTTCGCCGACTTCGCCGCCGCGCTCGCCAGCAATGCCGATCAGGACATCGCGGACGACATCCTGCGCCTCATCTTCATCTCCTGCCATCCCGTGCTTTCGCCGGAGTCTCGCGCCGCGCTCACTCTGCGCCTGCTCGGCGGCCTCACCACCACGGAGATCGCGCGCGCCTACCTCACGGCGGAGCCCACTATCGCGCAGCGGATCGTCCGCGCCAAGCGAACGCTCGCCGAGGCCCGCATCCCGTTCGAGGTGCCGACGGGGCTCGACCGCGCAGCCCGCCTCGGCTCCGTCCTCGAAGTGATCTATCTCATCTTCAACGAGGGCTACTCCGCCACCGCGGGCGAAGACTGGCTGCGGCCCGCGCTCTGCGACGATGCGCTGCGCCTGGGGCGCATCCTCGCCGGCCTGACGCCTCATGAGCCGGAGGTCCACGGCCTCGTCGCACTCATGGAGATTCAGGCCTCGCGCTCTGCCGCGCGTCTTGGCCCGTCCGGCCAGCCCATCCTGCTGCTCGATCAGGACCGCAGCCGTTGGGACCAGATCCTCATCACACGCGGGCTTGCCGCGCTCGCCCGCGCCCAAGAGCTCACCACGTCGCCAGGTCCGTATGTACTGCAGGCACAGATCGCCGCCTGTCATGCCCGTGCGCGTACAGGAGATGAGACGGACTGGAAGCGCATCGCTACTCTTTATGCCGCTCTCGCCCAGCGCCAGCCCTCGCCTATCGTCGAGCTCAACCGCGCCGTCGCCCTCGCCATGGCCTTCGGCCCCGCCGCCGGCCTCGAGCTGATCGACAGCATCGCGTCAGAGCCCTCGCTCGCAAAATATCATCGCCTTCCCAGCGTACGCGGCGAACTCCTCTTCCGCCTTAGCCGCCTTGCCGAAGCGCGCGCAGAGTTCGAGCGCGCCGCCTCGCTCGCCCGCAACAGCCGCGAACGCGACCTGCTCCTCAATCGCGCGCGCGATTGCGACCCGCAGGTTGCAAGCGATCCGAAGGCCCAGTAGCCTCGAACCCAGATGCCGCCCTCTCCCAGCACGATCTCGCCGGCACAGCAAACAGAACTGCTCGCTGCTGCGCAACGAGCAGCACACCACGCCTACGCTCCTTATTCCGGCTTTGGCGTCGGCGCGGCCCTGCTGCTCGAATCCGGCGACATCGTCACCGCAACCAATGTCGAGAATACCTCCTTCGGCCTTACCCTCTGCGCGGAACGTGCTGCCGTTGCGCGCGCCATCGCCGAGCATGGCCCCGGCATCCGAGTCGCCGCCGCTGCGGTTGCAAATCTCAACAGCGCATCCAGCTCCCCTTGCGGCGCATGCCGCCAGGTGTTGGCCGAGTTCATGCCGCCCACCGGACAGATATTCTTCCCCGCCGAAGGCGTAAGCCAAACCCGCACCCTGGCCGAACTGCTGCCCTTCGGCTTCTATCTTGCCCATGCCGAATAGCCCTAGCCTGGACACCCGCAGCATCATTCGCCGCAAGCGCGACGGTGAGGCTCTCACGCCCGAGGAGATCGCCCACATCGTTCGCGGCGCAGCCGACAGCTCCATCGACGACGCGCAGCTTAGCGCCTTCCTGATGGCAATCTTCCTGCGCGGCATGGAACCGGCAGAAGTCCACGCGCTCACACAGTCCATGCGTAACTCCGGCGCGCAGCTCGACATGCGCCGCCCCGGCAGCCGCACCGCCGACAAGCACTCTACCGGCGGTGTTGGAGACAAGACATCTCTACTCATCGCGTCCATTGCGGCTGCTGCCGGCCTTCGCGTTCCCATGCTCGCCGGCCGCGCGCTCGGCCACACTGGCGGCACCATCGACAAGCTCGAAGCTATCCCCGGCTATCGCACCACGCTCTCCGCCGAAGAACTCCGCCGCGTCATCGATCAGTGCGGCTGCTCGATCTCCGGCCAGTCCGCCGATCTTGTCCCCGCCGACCGCAGGCTCTATGAACTGCGCGACCACATCGGTGCGGTGGAAAGCCCCTATCTGCTCTGCGCCTCAATCATGAGCAAAAAGCTCGCCGAGGGACTCGACGCGCTGGTCCTGGATGTCAAGGCGGGTTCCGGCGCCTTTCTTCCCGATCTCGCCGCTGCCCGCTTCCTCGCCGGTCTCATGGTAGAAACCGGCGAGACTGCAGGCGTGCGCACCGCCGCGCTGCTCACCGACATGTCCCAGCCGCTGGGACGTTTTTCCGGCAATTCCATTGCCGTCCTCGAATCTCTCGCCCTGTTACGCGGAGAACGTCACCCTGCCAGCGACGATGTTCGCGAGCTCTCACTCCAACTCGCCGGATGGATGCTGCACCTCACCGATATAGCCGCCACCCCGCAGGACGGCCGCGCCCGCGCCGAAGCCCTGCTGGCCGATGGCTCTGCCTTGCGCCGCTTCGAACAGATGGTCGCTCTTCAGGGTGGCGATCTCGCCGCGCTCAAGCACAATCCGGCACACCGCCGGGAATTCCGTACGCCCCGCTCCGGCTATCTCTTCTCCATCGACACCACTGCCGTCGGTTGGGCCGTGCAGCGACTCGGCGCAGGCCGCACGCGCCCGGACGAACCTGTCAGCCCCCACGCCGGCCTTGAAGTGCACGCAAAAATCGGCGCGCAGCTTCGCGCCGGCGAGCCAGTCTTCACTCTGTTCGCAGACGATCCCGCGCGCTTCGATGGACCCGAACGCCTGCTCGCCGAAGCCGTCGTTATCGCCGACGCGCCGCCCCGCCCCACTCCGCTCGTGCATGAGGTGCTCACCCGCGATACTCTTACGCCGACCGTTTTCACAACGACATAGGTGACCTCGCAAATCGTGACGCAGCTTTTCCGTCCGAGCGGATTCCCATCGATCCAGCGGAAGGAGTGGAAGTAGACGCGGCTTTTCCATTAAGAAAAGCCGCACCGCTTGGAAGTGAACAGAACATTGCAATGGGAATCCGCTCTAAGAAAAGCTGTTCCTCACAGATGTAAACGCAAATACGGTATTGTGAAAACGGTCCACACCTCTCCGTTCAGGACTGACACGCTTGGCGCGATTCACCGGCATCCTTGGC
>DASVAI010000160.1:0-10891 GCA_036376445.1 Acidobacteriaceae bacterium | reverse complement strand
TTCGAGCTGGACAACACGGCGGCCGAGATCGGCGTACATGCGATCGATGCGCGCGAAGGAGGCTTCCGCGCCGCGTTTGCGCTCCTCGAGGCCGGCAAGCTCGGCAACGGCGTTCGAGGAGGCCTGCTGCGCTGTCTCGCGGTATTCGCGGTGACCAGTCAGCGCGGCTTCAAACTCGCGCTGCTGCGCATCGGCGGCGGTGTGCTCGGCTTCCAGGTGCGCCACATCTTCGCGCTTCTGCTGCATCAGCGCTGTGCGCTGCTCACGCTGATTGCGATTGCGCTCGCTGTCGAGCTGCCAATCTTGCAGGCGACGCTCCAGGCGCTTTGCTTCCGACTCCATCTGTCGGAGTGCCGCGCCTTGGTTGGCGCTGTCCCGCTCGGCTGCGCGGCGATCTTCACTCTTCGCTTCCAGCAGACGCGTCTTCTCGGCGAGCGCGCGGCTGAGTGCAGCGGCATGGGTTTCGGCCTGCGCGAGTTCGGCTTCGATCGCGTCGAGCTTCTGCTGCGCCTCGCGCAGTTCGCGCTTGATGGCGAGCGGGCCTTCTGCGCGCGGCTTGCCGCCAGTGACGGTGACGTTATGGAAGCATTCACCGGAGGGCGCAAGGAAGAAGGCTCGCGGATTTTCAAGCGCGAGCGAGCGGGCCGTCGCCGTATCAGGCGTGACGTAGCCTTCGCGCAACTTAGGGAGAACTGCCTCAAGCGAAGTTCCGAAGCCGTCGAGGACGCGAATGCAGTCCTTTAGGCGCACAATGCCTTCGCGATTGTTCTGCGTGCCGGTCGGCTCTGTTGGATCGAAGGAGAACTTTGCCTGTGCGTCATGCGGATGGACGAGAAACGTGGCGCGTCCGTCGACATCGCTCTTGAGCAGGCGCATGCCTTCGTCGGCGGCGTCCCAGCTTTTCACGACGATGTAGTTGAGCTCGTCGCGCAGGTATTCATCGACGACCGTTTCGTATTGGCCTTCGACCTCGAGGAAGTCGGCGAGCGTGCCGACGGCGGAGAGAGAGGAGCTTTCGCCATTGGCGCGGAAGAGCTTGCGGACGGTGTCGGTGGAGTAGCTGTGCTCGCGGATGAGGCCTTCGAGCGAATTGCGGCGGCCAGTAAGTGTTGCGTGTTCCGCGCGGAGCGCGTCACCGCGGCGGCGTGTTTCGGTTTCCTCGGCGCGCGTCTGATCGATCCCACCGCGCAGCGTGACGATTTCCTGCTCGAGACGCGTCAATATCTCGGTAACAGATTCGAAGTGCAAAGACGCCTGGCCGCGTTCGGCGCCAAGATTTTCGAGATCGCGGCGGGCGGCTTCCATCTCGCCGGTCAGGCGCTCGGCCTCGCGTTCCAGCGCGCCAAGCGCTTCCTCCGCCTGCGAAGCCTGGTTGCGCGCGTTCGCGGCTTCGGAGAGCAGTTGCATTCCGCGGCGGCGCTCCGCTTCCAGGCGCTGCTCGGCGTGCGCGACGGTCTGGGCGGCTTCGCGCGCCTGCTGCTGCAAGGCTTCGGCCTGCTGGCGGAAGCGCGCTGCTTCCGCAGCTGCCGTTTCAAGAAAGCTGCGATGCTGCTCGCGCTCCGCAGTCAGGCCTTCCATCTGCTGTCGTGCTTGCTCCAGTTCCGCCGTGCCCGCGGCGGAGCGGGAAGCAAGATCGGCAATGCGCTCTTCGTTGGCGTGCCGGCGCGCGCTGGCGCGCTCCAGATCGATGGCGGCCTGGCTGGCACGGGCGCTTGCTTCCTTTGCACTGGCGTCCAGCTCGTAGCCTCGCGCTACGGCTGAGGCGTGCTGAACTTCAAGCGCCTCCACATGCGCAGCAGAGGCGTCGATCTGGGACGTGAGAGAAGAAATCTGCTCCTGCAGCGAAATGGTGGTTGCGTCCATCTGATGCAGGCGGCTGGCCAGCACGACGCGCAGGCGTGTGCGCAGCTCATCGCGGACGGCGCCATAGCGTTCGGCCTTGGCGGCCTGGCGCTTCAGCGAATTCATCTGCCGCGTGACTTCCTCGAAGATATCGTTCACGCGGGCCAGGTTCTGCTTTGCGGACTCGAGGCGTAGCTCCGCGAGCCGCTTCTTTGTCTTGAAGCGCGTGATGCCGGCGGCTTCTTCCACAATGGCGCGGCGGTCGTGCGGCTTGGAACTGAGGAGCTGGCCGATGCGCTCCTGCTCGATGATGGCGTAACTCTCAGGCCCGAGGCCGGTGCCCATGAAGATGTCCTGAATGTCGCGCAGGCGACAGAGCTTGCCGTTGAGCAGGTATTCGCTTTCGCCGGTGCGGAAGAGACGGCGAGTGACGATGATCTCGCCGGTGCGCGCGGGGGTGCGCTGAAACTTGCGGCGGCGAATCTTCAGGACCACGGTGTTGGCAGCCGCACCCTCTGGAACGGAGGCTTCGGGGGCCGACGCCGGGTTCTCCCGCTCTTCTCCATCGGTGACGGCGCCGGGCTGGGCTTCGGCGATGATCTCGTCGGTCTCTACCGCGCGGTCTTCGCGATGCGCGTCTTCGTCCCAGTCGCTGTCGGCATCGACGGCGACTTCATCCTGCTGCAGTTCCCGGGTAAGTGGGCCTTCGCCATAGGCATCAGGGTCGATCAGCGTCAGGGAGACCTCGGCCATGCCGAGCGGCTTGCGATCGCGCGTCCCAGCGAAGATCACGTCTTCCATTTTGGTTCCGCGCAACGTACGGGCGGACTGCTCGCCCAAGACCCAACTGACAGCGTCGAGGATGTTCGATTTGCCGCAGCCGTTCGGGCCCACAACCGCAGCCATGCCCTGACCGGGCAGGGTAAGCTCGGTGCGGTCGCAGAAGGACTTAAAGCCGAGAATCTGGATCTTTTTGAGCTTGAGCATCGATACCACCTAGGGAGCGGAGGCGGAGGCAGAGCAAGGCTCCACTACCACTCGAACACAGTCTTGCCAAGAATGGTAGCCGCGGCGCGAGGGTGATTCAACAGAGATACCCCTACATATTGTGGATAAGGAGGACGGAATTGCAAAGTCTTGGGCTGGAGATGCAGTTGGTTCGAAATGCCGGCGAATCGACCTGACGATGGTGCACGCGGGCCGTAGTTCAGGGCTTCTGGGTGGGTCGCATCCGGACTTCGCTGATGAACGATCGGCGTGGCTGCATGAGAATCGTGGCGACGACCTCGGCGACATCCTCGGGCTGAAGCATCTTGCCGGTATCTTTGCCGCCGCGGCCAAAGCCGGTATTCACCGACCCCGGAGCTACGACGGACACGCGGATGTTGTGAGCGCGCAGCTCTTCGGCCGAGGAATAGGTGAGGGCATTGAGCGCTGACTTGGACGCGGCATACGCAGCGCCGTTGGCCAGCGTGCCCTGGCCGGCGAGCGAGGAGATATTGACGATGTCGCCGGTGCCGCGCTTGACCATGCCGGGAACGATGGCTCGCATCAGCAGATAGGGAGCACGGACATTGATGGCGAAGATGGCCTCGAAATTGTCGGGCGGCAGTTCGTGCAGCGGCTTGCCGATGTGCGCTATTCCGGCGCAGTTGACGAGAATGTCACACCCGCCGGCCGCCGCGATGCTGCTACCCAGGGCTTCGACCGCGGCTGAGGACACGAAATCGCAGGAGTGAATCTCGGCAGTCGCACCGGCGGCAGCGATTTCCTCTTGGACTTCGGTGAGCGCGGCGGTATCGCGAGCAACCAGAAGAATGCGGCTCCCCAGCGCGGCGAGCCGCAGCGCGATGGCCCGTCCAATGCCGCGGGATGCGCCGGTGACAAGGGCTGTCCGGCCGGAGAGCGGCGAGTCGTTATTCGCAATTCCATGGATGGTTTTGGGCATACCTGGTCGGATGGCGCTCACACCGGGCGCGTCGCTTCGTCCCATGGCAAGGATGCCACAGAACGCGAGTTGGGGAACCGAGTCAACGCGGAGGGGCGCAACGGCATCTCTTCCCTCTGGTTCCGGAATGGGTGGAGCGGAATTGCTGTGCCGCTTGCATGGGGGAAGGCTGATTCTTATAATCCAGCCACATTGCCGCGCCGCTTTTTCCCCGGGGACAAATGGATTGCCGCATCGCTCCTGTGGCGGCGGTTTGCCAGAAGTTCTGTGGATACGAGGGCCGCAGGTACGAATTTTCCGTTTCCAAATCGCTGCACTTCTCTTAGGAGCGTTGAATGAAGAAGGTCGCCTTAGCTTCTCTGCTGGCAATCGCTACCAGTACGCTGTGCGCTACACCGTTCGCCCTGGCTCAGGCCGCGGCTGGCGGAAATTCCTCACAGCAGATCACCATTAAAGATCCAGCCGAGTACAACGACTACTCGAATGCGATCAGCCAGTCCTCTCCGGCGGCGAAAGCCTCCGCAATCGAGGCCTTCCTCACCAAATATCCCAACTCAGTCGTGAAGGACCAGATGCTGGAGCAGTTGATGGCCGCCTACGAGGCGACCAACAACACGGACAAGACGTTGGATGCGGCCAACCGCCTGCTGCAGGTAGACCCGAACAATCTGCGCGCACTGGCGATTACGGTCTATCTCAAGAAGCAGCAGGCAGCGCAAAAGACTACTCCGGCCGAGCAGCAGCCGCTGCTGGACGAGGCTGCGGCGAGTGCACAGAAGGGCCTTCAGGCTCCGAAGCCGGCGAATCTCCCTGAAGCCGATTACCAGAAGCTGAAGGCTGCCGTGACCCCGATCTTCTACAGCGCGATCGCTATGGATGCGCAACTGAAGAAGGACTATCCGACCGCGGAAGACAACTTCAAGAAGGAATTGCAATCGGTACCGCAGGCGCAGAGCCAGACGGGCGCGACCCTGAACGACACCTATCTGTTGGGGCAGGCGTATGCGCAGCAGACCCCGCCTGACCTGAAGAACGCGGTATGGTTTCTGACGCGCGCGGCAGCTTATGCTCCTCCGGCTGCGAAGGACCAGATCGAAAAGGCAGCCGAGTACTACTACAACAAGTACCACGGCGGCATGGATGGCTTCGATCAGGTGAAGACGCTGGTCACGCAGTCGGTGCTCCCGCCGGACAGCTACAACCCGACGCCGGCGCCGCCTCCTCCGTCACCCGCCGACCAGGCAGCCAAGGTGGTTGCCAGCACTCCGGACCTGAAGACGCTGAACCTGAATGACAAGGAGTTCATCCTCTTCAACGGCAAGCCGGAAGACGCCAACAAGATGTGGGACACGATGAAGGGGCAGACGTACCAGATTCCGGGGAAGGTCGTTTCGGCCACGCCGGATTCCGTGCAGCTTGCAGTCACAGAAGATGCCAAGGCCTCCAACACGGCGGACTTCACAATCAATATGAAGAAGCCGTTGACAACGCCACCGGCCATCGGCACCGAAGTGAACTACGACGCCACCTTCGATTCGTACACGCAGAATCCGAAGATGATCACGCTCATCAATGGCATACCGCCGGCACCGGAAAGGCCGGCGCACCGCGCACCCACCCATCGACGCGCTGCTCACTAGAGCGCGAGTGCAATCCAGCCGGAGGGCGGCCCTACCGAGGCCGCCCTTCCTCTTTCGTGGGGCAGAAAGCTCCGCCGGACGCATGGTAGATTGGCCTTGCAATGCGCTCTCCCGATCGATATGGCACCCGTAGCCTGCTAGTCCTTGCTTTGAGCGTGCTATGCGCGTCGCCGGGGATTGCGCAATGGCATGGCCATCGCAATGGCCCGCCGCCTCCGAGCGAAGAAGAAAGAATTGCGGCGCTCGAGGCCCGCACGACGGCGCTGCCGGTGCTTGATGCCGGCCAGATGAGCGCAGCTGACCGGTCGTTGCTGCAGCAAAGAGAAGTGGATGTGAGCAGCGCGGCGGCGTTTTATGGCTTCGACATCAGCGATAGCCACTGGGTATACCGGCAGATCGTGTGCCGCACCTTGCCCGACCACCTGATGCTGAGTTTCGAGAATGACAGCGCGGAGCACGGAGCCTCGCATTTTGTCGCGGTGGTGCCGGCGAACGGCGACAAGGTGCAGGTGGTGACTGAGTATGCGCACGGGCTGCTGCCCTTCCATGCCGCATGGGAGAAGAGCACGGCATATGAGGCGTTCAACCGCATGACTGCGACAGACCGCGGAGAGCACGCATTGGGGCCGCAATCGCACTGGCTGACCCTTAGCATGTGCTTCGTCGCGCTCACCGGTCATGTACCCCGCGTAGCGGTGCCCAAGGAAGATGTTGCAGCATCCGAAGAGCTGACCAAACGCAACGGCAGCACGCCTATCATCATGATCGACCCCGGCAAGGATGCGGAAGTTGATTTCAGTGACGTTTCTCAGGAGCGCACCGGCAACTGGAGGCTGCGCTTTGACAAGCGCGGGCGGCTGACGAAAGCGGAAGTTGACCGTGTGGAGCGATTGACGACCCGAGTCGTTCCGATGTCGCCGACCATCCCCCCGATCCAACCCGAATAGCGGGTTCTCTTCCGAATCAGAGCCGGTTTGCGCCAGTATACTGAATGGTTGTCCCGCATTATGTCCCTGCTCTGGTTGCGAGTCGCGGCTGTTTTGTACGTTGTTGCCGGCATTGCGGCCTTCCCGGCCGTGCTGTATGGTCAACCGCGATGGCAGCGTGTGTCTCTGCCCGCCGCGATAGCGGGCTTCTTCTTTCATCTCGTGGCGGTGGTGGAACTGATGGTGGCGGCGCATCACCTTGTCCCATTGGGATGGGTGGAGGTCCAGGCCACATTGTCGTTGCTGATTGTGGCCGCGTATCTGCTGGTATATGCAGCCTATAAAACAGCCGCATTCAGCATCTTCGCGCTGCCGCTGGCATTGGCCGTGATGCTGGCGCCCGCCATCGGAGCGAACAGCGCTACCTTTGTGACACCGGAGATGCGTTCCGGATGGCTGGTGCTGCACATCAGCGCTCTGCTGGCGGCGTATACGGCGCTGCTGTTCAGCCTGTTTTCCAGTGTGCTCTACCTGGTGCAGGAACGGCGGCTGAAGAGCAAGGCGGGCATCGGCTTTCTCGCGTGGCTGCCCCCGCTCGAGACGATGGACCGCATCGCCTATGTAGCACTGCTGATCGGGTTCCCCTGCATGACGCTGGGCCTGCTGGCAGGCTGCCTGATCGCGCAGCAGAGCGTGGGAGCGGTGTACTTTCTCGATCCCAAGGTGCTGCTCTCCTTCGGGATGTGGGGCCTTTACGTGCTGATGCTGCTGGTACGCCGCAGCACGGGGCTGCGCGGCCGGCGCGCCATCTACCTTTCGAGCGTTGTGTTCCTTGTCGTACTGAGTGTATGGGCGGCGAACACTTTCAGCTCCGTTCACAGGTTTCCAGTGCCATGACGATCCGCCTGCTGGGAGTGAACCATCGCACCGCGCCGATCGAGCTTCGGGAACGGCTGGCGATCGCGCCGGAGTCGCTGGGCGACGCAGCGCTGGCGCTAATGGGCTCGCCGGGCGTGAGCGAGGCAATGATTGTCTCGACGTGCAATCGCGTGGAACTACTGACCAGCTGTAATCACACCGCGCCGGACCTGATGACGTTCCTGCACCGATACTTTGCCCTCCAACCGGAAGTGTTGCGTCCTCACCTGTATGAATACGAGGGCGCGGATGCAGTCCGGCATCTCTTCCGTGTGGCGTCGAGTCTTGATTCGATGGTGCTGGGCGAGCCGCAGATCCTCGGTCAGGTAAAGGAGGCCTACTCCGCGGCACGCGCGGTGGGAACCGTGCAGAGCTCGCTCGAGCGGCTCCTGCAAGCTACGTTCACGGTGGCGAAGCGGGTGCGGACTGAAACGCAGATCGGCAGCACGTCGGTGTCGATTGCGTCGGTTGCGGTCGATCTGGCGAAGAAAATTTTCGGCTCGCTCGACGGCAAGACGGTGCTGCTGGTGGGTGCCGGCAAGATGAGTGAACTGGCGGCACGGCACCTGATCCAACACGGTGCGCACTCCATGCTGATTGCCAATCGAACTTTCGATCGCGCTGTCTGGCTGGCACAGGCGTTCAGCGGACGCGCCGTGCGCTTTGAAGACCTGTATGCAGTCGCCGATGAGGCAGACATCGTGATTTCATCGACCGGAGCGGCGCAGCCCATCTTCCGCCGCGAGCATGCGCAGCAGTTTCTGCACCGGCGGCGCAACCGGCCGATGTTCTACATCGATATCGCGGTGCCGCGTGACGTCGCTCCCGAGGTGAATCGGCTGGAGGGCGCGTTCGTCTACGACATCGACGATCTGCAGTCCGTCGCGGCATCGCACATGAGCGAGCGCAGCCGCGAGGCCATGCAGGCAGAAGCGATTGTGCAGGCTGAGGTGGAGCGCTTTGCCACCGGGCAGCAGACGCTCAATGCGGTGCCGGTCATTGTCTCACTGCAGCAAGCGATGGAAGAGATGCGACAGGCGGAGCTTCGCCGCATGCAGGGCAAGCTGCAATCGCTCTCGCCGGAGCAGCGCAATGCAGTGGAAGCGCTGACGCGCGGTCTCATGAACAAGGTGCTGCATCAGCCGCTGCAGGCGATGAAGGCGGCGGCACGCAAAGGCGATCTGACAGTCGCGGAAGCAGTGCGGCAGATATTCGGGCTTGCGCCTTCGGAGCAGAGCAGTCCGGAAGATGCACCAACATCGACGGCTTCCGATGGTGAACGCGATGCGGTCGAGAGCAGGCCCTCGCTGGAGGCGACACGGCATTGATCCGCATCGGCTCGCGGGGCTCTCAGCTTGCGCTCTGGCAGGCAAATCACATTGCCGGCCTGCTGCGCGCGCCGGGACATGAGGTTCAGATCACGACTATCACCACCACCGGAGATCGCCAGCAGGGTGTGCCGTTTGCGCGCGTTGGATCGAAAGGCATGTTTACCAAGGAGATCGAGGAGGCGCTGGCCGAAGGCGCGATCGACCTCGCGGTGCACAGCCTGAAGGATCTGCCCACGGAGCTGGATGCACGATTTGTAATTGCCGCAGTGACAGAGCGCGCCGATCCGCGGGACGCATTTGTCTCGGGGCTGTATGGCGGCATGGGCGAGTTGCCGCCGGATGCGCGGGTTGGAACGAGCAGCCTGCGGCGACAGTCGCAGCTTCGCGCGCGCTGGCCCCAAGTTGTATATGTCGAGTTGCGCGGCAACGTGGACACGCGTCTGCGCAAGCTGAGCGAGGGGCAGGTGGAGGCCATCGTGTTGGCGGCTGCGGGGCTGGACCGGCTCGCGCGTACGGAGTGGGTGCGGGAGCGGTTTCCGGAAGATGTGCTGTGTCCGGCGCCGGGGCAGGGTGCGCTGGCGATCGAGTGCCGTGAGGCGGATGAGCGCACACGCGCAGTGCTGGCCTCGCTGGATGATCCCGAGTCGCGCTTTGCCGTGACTGCGGAGCGCGTCGCGCTGGCTGCGCTGGGCGGCGGCTGCCAGGTTCCGATCGGGGCTTACTGCCGACGCGACGATGAGAGCTATCGTATCGATGGCTGTGTCTCTTCGCCGGATGGCTCGAAGGTGTTGCGCGCCGAGGAGCGGGGAATGGATGCTGAGGCGCTCGGCGCTGCTTTGGCAGAATCGCTGCTGCAACAAGGTGCGCAGCAGTTGCTGGCCGAGCAGGGCGCTGCGAGATGAATGCTGGACCGCTCGCCGGGCGACGGATCGTAGTGACGCGGGCGGCGCGGCAGAGCGGCGGATTGCAGGAGCGGCTGGAGTGGCAGGGTGCTGAAGTGGTGCTGCTGCCGACGATCGAGATTGTTCCTCCGGAATCGTATGGGCCGCTCGATGATGCTCTGCGGCGTGCGGCTGAGTTCGACTGGCTCTTGGTTACGAGCGCAAATGCGGTTCGCGTGATCGGCGATCGGCTGGCTGCTCTGGGCACTACGCCGGCAGTGCTTGAGCATCTGCGGTGCGCTGTTGTCGGCCGTGCGACTGCAGATGCTCTCTGTGAGCTCGGGTTAAAGGTTGAGGTTGTGCCGGAGCGCGCTGTGGGCGAGGCTCTGGCGGACGCTCTTGTCGATCGTGTGCGCGAAAAACGTGTGCTGCTGGTGCGTGCTGCCGCGGCGCGCGATGTCGTGCCCGAGGCGCTGATCGCTGCCGGCGCTTCGGTGGTGGTTGTCGACGCCTATCGCACCGTGATTCCGGAGAATGCTGCGGAGCGAGCGCGTGCGGTATTCGGTGGTGAGTCGTTAGCAGACGCTGTAGTGTTCACCAGCGGATCGACCGTGATGCATTTACTCGATGTGCTGCGTGAGGCGGAAGTCTCGTTTCCGTCTCATGTTGCGTGCGTGTCGATCGGGCCGGTGACTTCCGCTACTTTGCGCGATGCGGGGTTGACAATTGCGACGGAGGCGGCGACGGCTTCGCTGGATTCTCTTGTGGATGCCTGCGTGCGTCTCTATGCGACTTAGTGGCTCGACCAGGTTTTGTCGTTCGAGTCGCATTCTTTTTCGATCACGCAGTCCGCGCAGCGGGGTTTGCGGGCGATGCAGATGGCGCGGCCGTGCAGGATGAGCTCGTGGCTGAAGTCGATCCACTGGTCTTTGGGGATGATCTTCACTAAGTCCTGCTCAACTTTTTTCGGCTCAGTATTGAGTGTGAGCTCGAGGCGGCGGGTGAGGCGGAGCACGTGGGTGTCAACCACGATGCCGTCGGCGATGCCATATGCAGTTCCGAGGACTACGTTGCCGGTTTTGCGGGCCACCCCGGGCAGGGTCAGCAACTCATCCATCGTCTTCGGCACTTCGCCGCCGAAGCGGTCTACCACTCCCTTTGCCGCGCCGGCGATCGACTTGGCCTTGTTGCGGAAGAAGCCGGTGGTGCGGATGAGGTCTTCGAGCTCGGGGAGCGGGGCTTTGGCCATGGCGGCCGGGGTGGGGAAGCGGCGGAAGAGCTCCGGCGTGACCATGTTGACCCGGGCGTCGGTGCATTGCGCGGAGAGGATGGTGGCGACCAGCAGCTCCCAGGCGTTGCGATGCACGAGTGCGCAGGTTGCGCCGGGGTAGGCCTTCTGCAGGCC
>DASVAI010000153.1:0-6984 GCA_036376445.1 Acidobacteriaceae bacterium | reverse complement strand
GATCAGCGCAGTGAGCGCGGCGAGCGCGACAATAACCAGCACTCCCACTTTGAGTTGTGACCACTGCACTTCCTGTTGACTGGGCACGAAACCTCGCTACTCAGGGACAGCACAACAGCGTTACCGATGAGAGTACCAAATCGGCTGGCGTCTCCTTGGATGAAGTTGGATTCGGCATCGTCGCAGCAACCATTGGGTTAGGCCGGGACGGCTCAGGTCTCCAGAATCACCCAAGCCATTGATTGCGCTTCTGTATGCGTGATTGACAGGCAGCTGTGCCTGACGCCCATCGTCGCAGCGATTTCCGCAGCGCGGCCATGCATCAGCAGCACGGGTCGGCCCGCTGGTTCGCGTCCCACTTCGATTTCCCGCCAGGTCACGCCCAGGCCGATCCCGGTTCCCAGTGCCTTTGCCGCTGCCTCCTTCGCGGCGAAGCGTGCCGCGAAGCTCTCAGCGCTGCGTCGCTTGCGCCGGCAATAGGCAATCTCCCCCGCCGTGTAGACGCGCTCCAGAAAATGGCTGCCATATCGCTCGATCGAGCGGGCAATGCGCGCGATATCGATGACGTCAATGCCCGTGCCCAGAATCATCCCGCTTCCACCAGTCCATACCGGCGCTGCCAGGCCTGTTTCAGACGCGACGCCACCATTGCCCGCTCCGTTTCGCTGGCTTCGCCCCCGCCGCTCGCTACAAAGCCTGCCGCCTCGTGCTTGGCGAGCTCCAGCAGTTCCTGGTCGCGCACCAGGTTCGCTACCCGGAAGTCCGGCAATCCCGCCTGGCGGGTGCCGAAAAACTCTCCCGGCCCGCGCAGTTCCAAATCCAGCTCCGCCAGCTCAAACCCGTCCTGGGTGCGGACCATCGCATCCAGCCGCTGCTCCGCCTCTGCGGAGACGCGGCCCCCGGTCATCAGGATGCAGTAGCTCTTCGCGGCGCCGCGGCCCACCCTTCCACGCAATTGATGCATCTGTGCCAACCCAAACCGCTCCGCGTGTTCGATCACCATCACGGTTGCATTCGGCACGTCGACGCCGACTTCAATCACAGTGGTCGAAACCAGCACGTCGAGCTCGCCACGCTGAAAACGGCGCATGACAATCTCCTTGTCGTCCGCGGTGAGGCGGCCGTGCAGAAGGCCGAGCCGCAGGCCTTTGAGAGCGCCTTCACGCAGGTCTTCGTACATCTGTGTGGCTGCTTTTAGCGTGGGCCGCTCGAACAGGGAAGGCGTTTTGGAGCCCCGCATAGCCGGTGCGGGATCCGGTTCTTCGGCGGCGGCAAAGTCGAGCTCCGGCTGGTCTTCATTGGGACCTTCGATGACCGGATAGACAATGTAGGCCTGCCGCCCGGCTGTTACCTGTTTGTGAACGAACTGCCACACCTCATTCGCTCGATCGTCGCTGCCGCGGCGGGTAACGATGGGTGTACGTCCGGGAGGCAGCTCGTCCAGCACGCTCACATCAAGATCTCCGTAGAGTGAGAGCGCCAGCGTTCGCGGAATTGGAGTTGCGGTCATCACCAGCACGTCTGGCTCACCCTGACCCGGCTTTTTCATCAGGCGGAAGCGCTGCATTACTCCGAAGCGATGCTGCTCGTCCACTACGACCAAGCCAAGGCGATCGAACTCAACCTTCTCTTCGATCAGTGCGTGGGTGCCGATGATGAGGTCCGCCTCGCCGCGTGCAATGCGTCCGCGGGCCGCACGCTTGTGATGCAGGTCCAGTGAGCCGGTCAACAGCGTGATGCGGTAATCCCGCGTCGCTCGCTCCAGCAGCTTGCGCGCGCTGAGGTAGTGCTGAGTGGCAAGTATTTCGGTGGGCGCCATCAGCGCGGCCTGATAACCGTTCTCGATCGCAATCAGCATCGCCTGTAGCGCCACGATGGTCTTGCCGGAGCCGACATCACCCTGCAGCAGCCGCCGCATCGGTGCGGGCTGTTTCATGTCCGCCACTATTTCGCCCAGCGCTCGCTTCTGTGCAGCAGTGGGATGAAACGGGAGAACCTCGCGCAGCGCCTTACGTACCTGCTCGCCGGCTGTGAACGGGATGCCTGTGCGTTCCTTGGATTTTCGTCGCTTAATCTCCAGCCCGAGCTCGAGAAAGAACAGCTCCTCGAAGATAAGCCGCCGGTGGGCAGCCGTTCGGGAACTCTGCAATGGCGCCATGGGAGTAGTGTTTTCGGGGAAATGTACCTGCTGCAGTGACGCCTCGCGCGAAGGGAAGTGAAGCCGCTCGAGCATCGCGGTCGGAAGCGTCTCCGGAATGCGGTCGCGTAGCTCTCCGAGCAGGCTAAAGATTTGCCTCCGGATCCATCGCGGCCCAAGTTTCGTTCCGCCAAGGCTTCCATAAATCGGAGTGATGCGCCCCATCTCCAGGCTGCTGAACTCCTCGGCGGCGTCCGGCAGAATCTCAAACTGGGGCTGAATCATCTTGAATCCCCGCGAGGAGCGCGATGCCTCGACCTTGCCGAACACGGCAACAGTCTGGCCTGGCTGGAACCTGTCTTTGAGATACGTGCCGCGGAACCAGATGCATTTCAGCATGGCGGTCCCCTGGCCCAGTGTCATCTCGAAGATCGGCATGTTCCTGGTGCGGAGCAGAGCGGATCCGCGCACTTCCCCGATGACGCTTGCCGTCTCACCGGCCGTCAGTTCGTGAAGAGCACGCGAATTCGCGCGGTCCTCATATCGAAACGGGAGATGATAGAGCAGGTCTTCCGCAGTGTGGATGCTCTTCTCAGCCAGCGAAGCTGCGATACGCGGCCCGATTCCATGAACGAACTGGACGGGCGTATCGATGGCGAGCACGCCTCTGATGCTATCAGCGCCAAATGGACTGCTACACTGCATGCGTTTCTCATGCATGGATGAAACGACACAGTGCGCCTTGAGCTGGCAACGAAGAATCATGCTGCGGGTCGTCCCACGCGTCGTTGCAATTCTGTTGCACGTGCTTGGCGCCACGTTGCGCTATGAGGAAATCTGCGAGGAGGGCGGCGAGCCGGACCGTCGCGATGGCGCAAGCATCTGGTGCTTCTGGCACCGATGCCTGCTGCCTGCTGCCTGCTTCTTTCACGGGCGTCCGCGGACAACGTTGCTGATCAGCGCCAGCTACGATGGCGAGCTGATCGCCCGCACGATCGCGCGCCTCGGGTATGAAACAGTACGGGGCTCCAGTTCGCGCGCCGGCGCGGGCGGCCTGCGTGCGCTGGCGCGAGCGGTAGCAGATGGCGCTACTGCCGTGATCCCTGGAGATGGCCCGAGAGGTCCGCGTTATCTGTTGAAGCCGGGTGTTGCGAAGCTGGCGCAGGTGACTGGGTTCCCGGTGCACAGCTTCTATATCCTGCCTCAGCGCGCATGGGTCCTCCGCTCCTGGGATGCCCTCATCATTCCAAAGCCGTTCTCGCGCGTGGTGATGGTATGGGGACGTCCTGTGCCGCAAGATTCAAGCGACAATGAAGAATTGTCTCGGCTCGCCGTGGAGGCACGGCTTGAGCATCTGCGCACGATTGCGGAGGGCTACTTTGCCAACCACTAAAATCATGGAGTGCTTGTTTCGGAATTCGATTTCACGCTGCCTCAGGAACTGATCGCGCAGGAACCGCCCGCACAGCGCGGCGATTCGCGCATGCTTCTGCTTCACCGCGGCACGGGTGATTGGAAGGACGAAGTGTTCGCACAGTTCGCGGATCACTTGCGCGCCGGCGATCTTCTGGTGCTGAACGATTCGCGTGTGATTCCCGCTCGCCTGTTCGGTACACGGATGCGCCGAGCGAATGAGGAGGTTGCAGCCTCCGGCCGCATCGAAGTGCTGCTCACGGAGCAGCTCGACGATTGGACGTGGAATGCGCTGGTGAAGCCGGGCCGCAAGCTGCGGGTGGGTGATGCAATAGAATTCGCGGGTGAGGGAGGAGAGGTCCTTCAGGCCGAAGTTACAGCCTCCGGCGAACACGGGGAGAGAACCATTCGCTTTGCGCCGATCGAGGATTTCGAGCGCAAGCTCGACCGGCTTGGACATATGCCGCTGCCTCCCTACATTCACCGTCCTGATCGAGACTTTGACAGAGAGAGATACCAGACCATTTATGCAAACCGGCGCGGCTCTTCCGCAGCGCCCACTGCCGGGCTGCACTTTACGCCCCAGGTGCTCGCTCAAATTCGGGCAGCGGGTGTGACGATCTGCAACCTAACGCTCCACGTGGGTCTTGGAACCTTTCAGCCTGTGCGCGCTACGGACACATCGCAGATCACATTGCACAGCGAGCGGTACGAGCTATCCGAGGAGTGCTCGCATCAGGTGAACGCGGCGAAAGCCCAGGGGCGCCGCGTTGTCGCGGCAGGCACGACCACAGTCCGCACGCTGGAGCATTGCGCAGCCATGAGTCCGGATGGCAGACTGCAGGCCTCCTCAGGATCGACGAACATCTTCATCGCTCCGGGCTTCCGTTTCCGCGCAGTGGATGCGCTGCTGACGAATTTCCACCTGCCACAGTCCACGCTTCTCATGCTGGTCGCTGCCTTCGCCGGGCGCGACAATGTACTTGCGGCCTATCGTCACGCCGTCGAAGGTCGATATCGTTTCTTTTCTTACGGGGATTGCATGTTCATCTCGTAACCCAGGAGCACCATGCCGGATAAGGAAACCAAGGCGCCCATTTTTCTGCTGGACTCGATGTCCTTCATCTTTCGCGCCTATCACGCAATGCAAAGGCAGCGCCCCATGTCGACGCGCAGCGGAGTTCCGACTGCGGCGACGTACGTGTTTGTGAACATGATCAACAAGCTGCGCAAGGATTTCTTGCCGCATTACTTTGCGGCGATATTCGACACAATGACGCCTGTATTTCGCGATGAGCGCGCGAAGTCGATGACGTCGGTTCGCAAATTCAACATCAAGACGCAGCAGTTCGATGAGATTGCGTATGAAGGATACAAGGCGAACCGTACCGAGATGCCGCCTGACCTCCGGCAGCAGATTCCCTATATCCGCCGCGCGCTGGAGGCCTTCCGCATTCCGATCATCCAGTACGAGGGATTCGAAGCAGATGATGTGATCGGGACACTTGCGCAGAAGGGAGAGCATGCGGGCCACAAGGTCTACATCGTCTCCAATGACAAGGACATGCTGCAGCTTGTAACCGATCGTGTGCTGGTGCTGAATCCGGCAAAGGACAATCTTGTGCTCGACCGCGCCGCCGTGCAGCAGACGCTCGGCGTGCCACCGGAGCGCGTGATCGATGTAATGGCATTGCGTGGCGATTCGGTCGATAACATTCCCGGCGCGCCAGGCATTGGCGACAAGGGATCGGTGGAGATCATTCAGCAGTTCGGCTCGCTCGAAGCGGCGCTGTATCGATCCGATGAAGTGAAGCGCAAAACCTATCGCGAGTCATTGCAGAACAACCGCGACAATATTCTGTTGAGCAGGGAACTCGTAACGATCCACTGCAGCGTACCCGTGGATTTGGAACTGGCGCGCATGGAGACACAAGAACCGGATACCGCGGCTGCGCGGACCTTGTTCAACGAGCTGGAGTTCACGACCCTCCTCAAAGAGCTTGCCCCCCCAGTGGATGCTGCGCGGGCGGAACTGAATGTCTCACCTTCCGAGGAGCAATACGAACAGTTCTTTGCTGCCGCCGGTGCGGGGTTTGCAGTCGCGGTGGATGTGACGTTTCTGGAGGCGCTGACGGAGCAGGTGAGTGAGGCGCAAACGGAAGCGGTCGAAGAAGAGGCTCCGATGCTGCGCACCATGTCCCTGCTTGACATTGCGGAGGACGCAGAGCGCGCAGAGGCCTCGCAGGCCCGCGAACACTTCGTTGCTGTATCGGCGGCAGAGGGGATCGCGCTGCGCATTTCATTGGCATCGCAGCATGGAGCACGTCTGAAGGCGCTGCTGGAAGATGCAACGGTTCCCAAGAGCGTTCACGATCTAAAGGCGACAATGCGCGTGCTCGAGAAGCACGGGATCGCAATCGCCAACGTCCATGATGATCTCATGCTGTACTCGTACCTCATCAACCCAACCCATGCGACGCATCGGTTGGCCGATGTCGTCGCTCGATTTACCAGCAGCCCACTTTCCGAAACGGGGGAGCGGCAGTTGCCGGAACAGGCCGCTGCCATTCGCCTGCTCGCGCCTTCCATGCGGCGCGATGTGGAAGGGATACCTGCAGTTGATGTCTATAGCACGATCGATCTTCCGTTGGTGCCGGTGCTTTTGGAGATGGAGCGCGCCGGAGTCCGAATCGACGTGGAGGTGCTTCAGGGGCTGGCGCGGAGTCTCGATGCGGAAATGTCACAGATAAGTGAGCAGATTTTCGGACAAGCGCGCGAACGCTTTAATCTCAATTCGCCGCGCCAACTGGGTGACGTTCTCTTTAACAGAATGAAGCTGCCGAAGCCGCTGAAGTATGGCAGAGGCAAAGTGGTGTCCACCGCGCAGGATGTGCTCGAAGAACTGGCGGTGCATCATCCGGTTGCCGCCCAGGTGCTGGCATATCGGCAGCTAGCCAAACTGAAGTCGAATTACGTTGACTCGCTCCCGCTGCTGGCCGACGGACAGGGGCGCGTGCATACCACCTTCAACCAGGTAGGCACAGCCACGGGCAGGCTCTCTTCTACGAATCCTAATCTGCAGAACATTCCGATTCGTACGGAAAAGGGCCGCGAGATACGCGCGGCATTCATTGCCACGCCAGGACATGTATTGCTCTCGGCGGATTATTCGCAAATTGAGCTTCGGCTGATGGCGCATTTTTCGGAAGATCCACTTCTTGTGCAGGCGTATCGGACCGGGAAGGACATTCACACACTGACCGCCGCCGAGGTGTTCGGCGTGCCGGAATCGTCCATGAGCAAGGAAACTCGCAACCGGGCCAAAGCCGTGAACTTTGGCATCGTGTATGGAATTTCGCCCTTTGGACTGGCTGCGAACCTGAATATCTCGCAGGCGGAAGCCAGGCTCTACATCGAAACCTATTTTGCGCGGT
>DASVAI010000141.1:0-13574 GCA_036376445.1 Acidobacteriaceae bacterium | reverse complement strand
TCCGCGCCAATGCGCGCCAGCAGCACCTCAGGTGCCGTGCACGCCAGCAGATCCATCGCATGATGTTCCGACATCCAGTAGCGGTAATACCCTAGCTGCTCAACATGTTTCGCCAGCTCGATCGAATTCGCGATCGCCTGCGCCGGCGTCGAACCCTCCGGCACCGGCGACTGATCCAGCACATTCAGCCGCACGCGCCTTCCGCCGGCCATCAAGACTGCTTCATTCATGCAGTATTCGATGAGCCGCAGCGTCCGCCGGACTCGCGCGCACTACACTGGAGTGCTCCGATGTCCACCGTCCCGACCATTCCGTTCCCCCTACGCAGCGACAGCTATAAGCTGACCCATTGGCGTCAGTACCCGCCCGGCACCACCGAGGTCTACAGCTATCTCGAATCGCGCGGCGGCCGCTTTCCCCAGACCGTCTTTTTCGGCCTGCAGCCCTATCTGCGCAGCTATCTCGCGGGCCGCGTGGTCACCGCCGATGATGTCGACACCGCTGACCGCCTTGCCGCCGCGCATTTCGGCCGCCCTGGCATCTTCAACCGCGCCGGCTGGATGCACATTGTCGAACAGCATGGAGGCCGGCTGCCAGTGGAGATCCGCGCTGTCGCCGAAGGCACGGCCGTGCCCACGCACAACGTACTGATGACCATCCGCAACACCGACCCCGCCTGCTACTGGCTCACCAACTTTCTGGAAACGCTGTTGCTCAAGGTCTGGTATCCCACGACGGTCGCCACCCTCTCCGGCGCGCTGCTCCACGTCATCAAAGCCGCGATGAGGCGCAGCGGCGAAGACCCAGCCGCCGCCACCATGATGCTCCATGACTTCGGCTATCGCGGCGCCAGCTCGGAAGAATCCGCCGCGCTCGGCGGCGCCGCGCACCTCGTCCACTTCCGCACCTCGGACACGCTCATCGCAAACATGCTGCTGCGCCAGCACTACACCGGCCCAACCACGCCCGCGGACTGGATGCCCTCCACCTCGGTGGTCGCGACCGAGCACAGCACAATGACCGCCTGGGGTCGCGACCATGAGCTCGACGCCTATCGCAACGTGCTCAACGAATATCCGGAAGGCGTCGTCTCCATCGTCATCGACAGCTTCGATGTCTACCACGCCGCAGAGGAGATGTTCGGCGGTGCGCTGCGGGAGCTGGTGCTCGCCCGCAATGGCCTTCTGGTCCTGCGTCCCGACTCCGGCGATCCCGTCCAGGTGCTCCTGCGGCTGCTGCCTGCGCTCGCCGCCCGCTTCGGCAGTACAAGCAACCATGCAGGATACAAATTGCTGCATCCCAAGGTGCGCCTCCTCTGGGGCGATGGCGTCGGCCTAGAGTCAATCGAGCGCATCCTCGAAAACGTCCTCGCCCAGGGCTGGTCCGCCGCAAACCTCATCTTCGGCATGGGCGGCGCGCTGCTCCAGAAGATCCACCGCGACACGCAGAAGTTCGCCTTCAAGTGCTCCGCCGCTATAGTTAACGGCGAACTGCGCGACGTCTTCAAGGAGCCGATCACCGACCCCGACAAGGAATCGAAACGCGGCAAGCTCGCGCTGATCCGCACCCCCGGCGGCCTCACCACCGTGCACTGCCCCGGCCAATGCGAGTTGGAAGGGGACCTATTAGAGCCCGTCTTCCGCAACGGAGAAGTCCTGCGTCACCAGACATTCGAGGATGTGCGCGCCCGCGCCGCGCAACAGTAGCGATCAGAAGTGCTCCCACCCCTCAGCCTTCAGCTCTCGCCGCCGGCCATCCTCCACCAACACGATCTGCGGCGCCCGCGATTTCCGCCGCAGCATCCGCCCAATCCGCCGCACCGGTACCCCTGCAATGCTGCGCGCAACCTGCACTTCAGCACCCGCCGTAAACAGCAGCTCATAATCATCGCCACCATGCAGCGCGTCTTGGAGCGTCGCCCCCGACCCCAAAGGCAGCAGCGCCGCATCCACTTCCGCCCGCAAGCCAGACTCCTCACAGAGGTGCAGCAAATCCACCGAAAGCCCATCGCTGACGTCGATCGCCGCCGTCGCAAGCCGCCGTCGCACCAATGCGCGTCCAACACCAACCTTCGGTTGAGGAAAGAAGTGCGGATGCGCCGGCGTATCCAAAATCACGCTGCGATAGCGTGCCGGCGATCGTGTCACTGCTCGCAGCTGTGCCGCCGCACCGCCTAGCGTGCCGGTTACGTAAAGCGCGTTGCCGGCCTTTGCACCAGAACGCAGCAATGCGCGCCCGCGCTCCACCGCGCCAACCACGACGATGTCCGCTGCGACCCGTGCATGTGCGCCTCCAGGCGACTGCGCGAGGTCTCCGCCTGCCAGTGGAACCTGCCAGCGCTGCGCCAGCAGGAGCAGCCCATGATAGAAGCGGTCAAACCATGCTCCGACCCCGGCGCCGCCCTCGCCGTCACGTGTAAGCTCCGGCGGCACGGCAAGCGATACAAACGCTGCGACGGGTCGCGCACCCATGGCAGCAATATCGCTCAGCCCACGTGCCAGGCACTTGTGCCCTACTGCCTCCGGCGGATGCCATCCACGGCGAAAATGCACATCCTCAAGCGAGAAGTCCGTCGTGACCACCAGCTCTTCGCCCGGCCGCACCGCCAGCACGGCGGCATCGTCGCCAACCCCTACACGCACAGCACTGTTCCGGCCAAGCGCCGCCCGCGCCCGAATCAGCTTCAGAATGTCCCGCTCGCGCTCGCCCACCCGAACAGCTTACCCGTACAAACGACGAGAGGCAGGCAACGGCATCTTGCCGTCACCTGCCTCTCGGGTTTGAGTGCCTGCTATTTACTCGTGTAGATCGAAACGATCGAGATTGCTCACCTTAGCCCAGGCCGCAACGAAGTCATTCACGAACTTCTCCTTCGCATCCGCGCTGGCATAGACCTCAGCCAGAGCGCGCAGCACCGAGTTTGAGCCGAACACAAGGTCGACGCGCGTGCCGGTCCACTTGAGCTTACCGGTCTTGCGGTCATGCCCCTCGAACGCCTCACGCGCATCGGTGACCGGCTTCCACTGCGTGTCCATGCTCAGCAGGTTGACGAAGAAGTCGTTCGTCAACATCCCCGGCCGGTCCGTGAAGATGCCATGGGCACACCCGTCAGCGTTGATGTTGATCGCGCGCAGACCACCGATCAGCACCGTCATCTCAGGGGCGGTGAGCGTTAGCAGTTGCGCCTTGTCGATCAGACCTACCTCCGCCGGCACCGTAACCCCAGCCTTCCGGTAGTTGCGGAAGCCGTCGGCGAGCGGTTCGAGAACGTTGTAGGCGGCGACGTCGGTCTGCTCCTGCGTGGCGTCCGTGCGGCCGGGCGCGAATGGCACCGTCACATTATGGCCGGCGGCCTTCGCCGCCTGCTCCACACCAGCGTTACCGGCCAGGACGATCAGATCGGCGAGTGAGACCTTCTTGCCGCCGCTCGCGCTCTTATTGAACTCGGAGCGGATGCCCTCCAGGATCTTGAGCACCTTGGCCAGTTGCGCTGGCTGATTGGCCTCCCAATCCTTCGCCGGAGCGAGACGGATGCGAGCGCCGTTGGCGCCGCCGCGCTTGTCGCCGCCGCGGAAGGTCGAGGCCGAGGCCCACGCGGTGGCAACGAGTTCGGACACATTCAGGCCCGAGGACAGAACCTTGGCCTTGAGCGCTCGAACGTCTGCATCGTCGATCAGCGGATGATCGACCACAGGCAGCGGATCCTCCCAGATCAGTTCTTCCTTCGGCACCTCCGGCCCAAGGTAGCGGGACCGCGGGCCCATGTCGCGATGGGTCAGCTTGAACCAGGCACGGGCAAACGCCTCCGCAAAGGCCTGCGGGTGCTCGAGAAAGCGGCGCGAGATCTTCTCGTAGACCGGGTCGAAGCGCAGCGACAGGTCGGTGGTCAGCATCGTCGGCTTGTGCTTCTTCGACGGATCATGGGCGTCGGGGATGGTGGCCTCGGCATCCTTGGCTTCCCACTGGATGGCGCCGGCCGGGCTCTTGGTCTGCACCCATTCGAACTTGAACAGGTTTTCGAAGAAATGATTGCTCCACTGCGCCGGCGTCTGGGTCCAGGTGACCTCCAGGCCGCTGCCGATGGTGTCTTTGCCGCTGCCGGTGGCGTAGTTGCTGATCCAGCCCAGGCCCTGCGCTTCCATGTCGGCGGCTTCCGGCTCCGCTCCCTTGTGCGACTCGGGCGCCGCACCGTGGGTCTTGCCGAAAGTATGGCCGCCCCCGATCAGCGCCACGGTCTCCTCGTCGTTCATCGCCATGCGGGCGAAGGTTTCACGGATGAGTCCGGCGGCAGAGATCGGATCGCCGTTCTTGTCCGGGCCTTCCGGGTTGACGTAGATCAGCCCCATCTCGGTGGCGCCGAGATGCTGTTCGAACTTTTCGAGTGGCCGGTGGGCCAGCCACGCAGTTTCAGTACCCCAGTTCACGTCCAGGTCGGGCTCCCAGGTATCTTCGCGACCGCCGGCAAAGCCGAAGGTGCGAAAGCCCATGCTCTCCAGCGCCACGTTGCCGGTGAGGATCAGCAGGTCGGCCCAGGAGATCTTCTGCCCGTACTTCTGCTTGATGGGCCAGAGCAGGCGGCGCGACTTGTCGATGTTCACGTTGTCCGGCCAACTGTTAAGCGGAGCGTAGCGCTGCTGTCCGCGACCGGCGCCCCCACGCCCATCACTCAGGCGGTAGGTGCCAGCGGAGTGCCACGCCATACGGATGAATTGCGGGCCATAGTGACCGAAATCCGCCGGCCACCACTCCTGCGAGTCGGTCATCAGCTTGCGCAGATCATTCTTCAACGCCTCATAGTCGAGCTTCTTGAATTCCTCGCGATAGTTGAACGTCGGCGTCAGCGGATCGGATTTGGACGAGTGCTGGTTCAGCAAATCGACGCGCAGCCCTGCAGGCCACCACTTGCGATTCTCGGTAACAGGTTTGGAGGCATTCCCGGAAAACGGGCATTTGGCTTCAGTTGCCATGGCTTTTTCTTTCCTTTTGGGTTCGAGTGCCGCAATTGCAATCAATGCGGCGAAAGAGCTTACTTGGCAAGAATAGTTATCGTTCTTTGGGCGTGCAAACGACCGCCTGTGGATTCCCTGAAAAGGCCGCAAAAGTAGTGCATCAGTAGCGGAAGATTACTAATTTGGTAATACTTCTGTCTCAATCTCGTCGCTATCGCCAGCTCTTCGCCCAATACAACTTCGGATAGTTGCCCTCATCTTTCCCACTTTGGTAGCTTGTGAATGCGTTCCGGTAAATCGCATTTGCTGCTGGCCAAAAATCTTGCCGGCCAGGAACGCTTCCCAATTTGCTCGCGAGGAGGTCCGGTGCGGAAGCGCTACTACATCATTTTTGTTGCCCGCGAAGACGACGGCCGCCTCCGTAAAATTCCGGTTCCGCTCCATTACGCCTACATTTTCGTCGCTGCCGCCGTGGTCGGCCTCTTCACCATCACCGGTATGGCGGGATCCTACAGCCGCATGCTGCTCAAGACTGCCCGCTTCAATCAGGTGCGCAACGAGAAGGAAACCCTGCGTCATAACTTTCTGCACATGCAGCAGGTCGCCCGCGAAAAAGACGTCCAGGTAGCCTCCCTCGGCTCGCTCGCCAGCGAGGTCACCGCCATCTATGGCCTGCGCCAGGCCGGCGCCACCAAATCCGGCGCAGTTGAAAATTCGCCGCCCGTTCTCGGCTCCGCCGGCCAGCCCAGCGACTATCTCCACACGCTCGATCAGCTCACTGCCCTGCGCACCTCGGCGCTCTCCGGCCACATGCGCCGCGCTCTCGAGCCGGCCTTCGGCTTTGGCGATAGCGCCGACTGGGGCAGCACTGCCGATCTGCCCAACCTATGGCCCATCACTGGTCCCATCACCAGTTCCTTCGGTGAACGCCAGGACCCTTTCAACGGCGAAGGCGCCTTCCACAAAGGCATCGATATCTCCGGCATTATGGGTGAGCCCGTACGGGCTCCCGCCGATGGCACGGTCCTTATGGCCGGACCCGCCAGCGGCTATGGTCAGGAGGTCATGCTCGATCATGGCCACGGCATTCACACGGTCTACGGCCACCTCTCCGGATTCGCCGTGACCACCGGCGAGGACGTCCACCGGGGAGACATCATCGGCTATGTCGGCAGTGAGGGACGCTCTACCGGTCCCCACCTCCACTACGAGGTCCGCATTCACGACACGCCCGTGAATCCGCATAAGTACATGCAGGAAACCACGCAGCAGTTCGCCTCGAACAAGCCCGCCAGCAACGGCGTGAACGCGGGAATGATGTAATCAATCCGCTCCGGCCGGCATTCGCTACCTCGGCAGTCAAAGCAGACCACCAAGGCTGCGCTCAGCACAATGACCGCACGTCGGGTTTATTGCGGCGTGGCGGAAGTCGTCGGCGTGGGGATGGCAGCGACGCGCACAATCTTGCACTCGAGCTTCTTATTTTCCGGCGTCCGGATCTTCACCTTATTGCCGTCCATCTCATAGTGGACACTACTGCCCACGACGAAATTCATCGCATTCACCGACTTATCAGCTTCAGTGCGGCAGATGTACTCTTTGCCGCTGTTGTCAAAAGTGAGATCGAACACCTGGTGCTTGCTTTTCTTTGCGTGCTTGTCTCCCACCCCGGCCGGCTGAAAATCCTTCAGAAGGGTGTCGCCTTCGACCTTCGGGGCCGCAAGCGCCGGTATAGCCATCGTTGCGGTGAGCAAAACAACCGTGGTGAGTTTATGCATGCGTGTTGTCTCCGTTTCCGTGCCTGATTCTAGAACGGCAATACCCCTTACCGTAAAAAACTCTCCCGGGGTAAGTAGTTGACGCTACGCGCGCGATCATGAAATAGCCAGCTATTCCCCAGTGGGATCACGTCCAACACCATCCATCCCAAGCCCGTCCTCGGTCGGCCGCGCGATGCCTCGCGTTGTCAAAATGGGGGAGGTGCGGAGAATCTCCGGACCCTTAGAAGAACAGTCCTACTTCCATTCCCAGACCTTTGAGACTGTGTTGCCTGACGCGTCCACATCATATTCAAAGGCCCCGCACAAATTGTTCAACCGCGCCAGCTTCTGCGATGCGGTTTGAAAGAACAGCATGCCCCGATAGCTGATCGCGCCGCCGGCGCCGAATTTGCCTATACCCGTTCCAGTCCAGGTAATCGCTTCGCCGTCCTGCGTCATGGACAGCCCCTGCCCATGGCCAAACACCGATCCATCCGGCCGGATCGTCGATGTATAGGTCCCCATCCCTGATATTGCAACCCCCAGAGTCGTGCCGCTGTCTTCAAACGACACTTCCGCAGTCGGCGGATCGACAGAAAGCACCCGTCGCACCAGCCGTTTCCCCTTTGTTTCGCTGATCTGCTCTCCAATCATGATTGACTCACCTCGTTCTCCCCCGGACGACTTACTGCCAATCCCGCAGGTGCGCCATTGTAGTGCTATCCGGCATGTGCAGGCTGCAAATCTCGCGATCTGGAAACAACCGCATTGCGCGACAGGGATGATCCCGCCATTAAGGTCAGCGTGCGGGGCGTAGTAGCCGGCGCGACCAACAATATTCTGCACCCGCGCTGGTCCCTTCAGCGTAACGCGGTGGAACGCGCCGTCGTGCTTCATGTCAACCGGCTTATAGATCAGCCGATACTGGTCGCGAAGGTCCGCCTCTACGGTGCGCAGGTCTTCATAAATCGCGGCATCGGAATCCTCGTCCTTAAAAACCCGCCCGCCTGTCTGGGAGGCGAGCTGCGCCAGTGTCTTCGGCCCATCCGAGAGATCCATCGCCGAGACATGAGCGAGGAAAGTATAGTTCCCCTCCCCTGTCTCGAATCAGGCGCCTTCCAGCCGCACTCCAATCCCCATCCGATGCAAGCCACCCGGCTCCAGCGTGACGGCGTTCTCCGCTGCATTCGCCGGCTCCACGCACACAAAGTGCGGCCACGCTTCGGCCCCTAAATCCGCTAGAGCAGTCGCCTTATCCACCCATGGGTTCCACACCACAGTACTATTCGACCCGTGCTTCTCAATGACGATCCGCCGTCCCCATGCCGGATCGGAAATGGTAACCGTTGCCTGCGTATCTAGATGAAGCTGGTCCGTTTCGCCCGCGAAGCGGATGGGGCCGCCCGGCAGATGCTTCCGCACCGCCTGATGCGCGCGATCCAGATAATCCGTATCGCCTAAGCCGTTCACCTCGATCTGCCTCACATTGCTGACCGAATAATACGAGTGCAGCGCCTCTTCGAATATCAACGCGCTGTCGCCAACGTTCTCCACTTCAAGCGAAAGCGATAGCGTCGCGCCAACCACCATCTCATAGACCAGCACAAAGTAATCGAAGCCCAGGTCGCGCGTCGCCTGGTTAGGCAACAGCTTGAAACTGAGCGCCACGCCATCCGCTCGCTCTTCCACGGCGACCACCTCCCATGGCAGCGTGCGAGCAAAGCCATGCATCCCGCCCGGTAGCCCGCCCTTGCGTTCGGCAAACCACGGAAACACCAGCGGCACGCCGCCACGGATCGCCTTGCCCGGGGCAAAGTGGCTTTTCGGGCTCAGGAAAATCACCGGATGCTCCGCACGTCGCGGCTGCCAGGCCGTGACGTGCGCGCCCTGCAGAAAAATCTCCGACGTCGCCGCGTCGCTTGCGATAGCCGCACGCATCAGGCCGCCCGGACCATCCTCAAACCGCACCGCGCCGCCTAGTCCGAAGCGCTCATTCAATTCATCAACTGTAGCCATGCGAGTTCTGATGCAAACTAGAAAATCTCGTCATCCCGACCATAGCGAAGCGAAGTGGAGGGATCTGCTGTTTGCAGCGCAAGCACTACGGGTGCGCCATCCTGCGAGAAGGCCAGCGTGGGATGTTTTAAGCAATGAAGCCGATCCGGACTGCCAGTCCTTACCCATCCAGCTTCTTCACCACCAGCTCATTCAAAAGCGCAGGATTCGCCTGCCCCTTCGACGCGCGCATCACCTGACCCACAAAGAACGCTGCCACCGTCTTCTTCCCGCCGCGATACTGCTCCACCTGCTTCGGATTCGCCGCAATCGCCTCGTCAATCATTGTTTCAATAGCGGCCGTATCGGTGATCTGCTGCGGCTTCTCGCGCTCATACACCACGCCGAAGTCCTCACCCTTCTCGAACGCAATGTCAAAGATCTGCTTCCACTGCTTCGACGAGAGCTTGCCTTCTTCGGCCAGGTCCGCCGCCATCAGCACGCCATCCATCGTCACCGGCGACTGATCGAGATCAAGCCCCTTCGCGCGCAGCCGTCCGATCAGCTCGCTCTGCACCAGGTTGGCCACGCGCCTCGGATTCTTCGCCCGCTTCGCCGCCGCTTCAAACGCATCCGCAAACTCCCGCGTGGCTGTCAGCGTCTGCGCATCCTGCTCGCTGATCTCGTACTCCCGCACCATGCGTGCGCGCCGCGCCTCGGGCAGCTCCGGCATCGCCTGCAGGATCTCCTGCTTCCACGTCTCGCTCACGATCAGCGGCGGCAGATCCGGTTCCGGGAAGTAGCGATAGTCATGCGCCTCTTCCTTCGAGCGCAGCGAGAACGTCCGCCCCTCTGCCGCATTCCACGAGCGCGTCTCCTGCACCACGCGTCCACCGGACTCGATCACTTCCACCTGCCGCTCAATCTCGTACTCCAGCGCGGCGCGGATAAACCGGAAGCTGTTCACGTTCTTCACTTCCGCCTTGGTGCCAAACTCTTTCTGTCCTCGCGGCCGCACGCTCACGTTCGCATCGCAGCGCAGCGACCCCTCTTCCATATTGCAGTCGCTCACGCCCGTATACAGCAGGATCTCCTTTAGCCGCGTCAGGTATTCATACGCTTCATCCGGCGTACGGATGTCCGGCTCGCTCACGATCTCCACCAGCGGCGTCCCGCAGCGGTTCAGGTCCACGTAAGTCTTCGTCGCCGAATCCGCAAAGCCCTCATGCAGGCTCTTGCCCGCATCCTCTTCCATATGCAGCCGGGTGATGCCGATCTTCTTCACGCCCGTCTCGGTCGGCACCTCGATCCACCCATGCTCCGCCAGCGGCTGGTCGTACTGCGAAATCTGGTAGCCCTTCGGCAGATCGGGATAGAAGTAGTTCTTCCGTGCAAAGATCGACCGCGCGCGCACCTGGCAGTTCAGCGCGTTCGCCGCCAGCACGGCAAACTCCACCGCGCGCTTGTTCAGCACCGGCAGCGCGCCCGGCAGCCCCAGGCATGTCGGGCAGATCTGCGTATTCGGGGCCGCGCCGAACTGCGTCAGGCAGCCGCAAAATGCCTTCGTCGTGGTCAGGAGCTGCACATGCACCTCCAGCCCGATCACTGGTTCGTACTTCGTCAATGCCGCTGTCGATGTTACCGCTGCTGCCATATCTCGCTCGAATCCCATCCTGCTCGATGCTTCTATCTACTCAAGAAGTCTATCGCTTTTATCTGGATGCAAATGAGCTAAGGACATTACGCTATCCGCATGCCGCTACGAGAATCCATCACAAGAGCTTGCCGATATTTGTTTGATCTGCGGGAAGACCGCAGAGAAGAACGCTGCCTACAACAGACTCGATATCATCCTCTCCGTGTTGATGGCTTCGGCCTGCTGGCTACGATCTCATTCGCTGCTGAACCGCTGACGGCAGGACCGAGACGAAACTAACTGTGCTCGCCTTGGCCATCGTGGCCATCTGGTTTATCGCTCCGCATCGGAAGGTAGTCTGGTCAGCGACCTTGGGATCGTCGCACTTCGTTCCAGCGTTGGCTTGTTAGTTCCTGGCTATCGGCTACTGTTCTTGGGGCTCACTGTTTTCTTCGGGACCGCTTCGTGGCTCCTGCTGAAAGATCCTTGTTAGCTTCGGCGCAACTCCCGCCGTTCCCGAAATGGACCCCCTCCTCCCTGTCACATCCGCTCTACCACCGCTTCGTACTCACCAACGGTGGGCGACGGTAATGACACTTGTCCGTCAAATCCTTGCCGGCACCGGTGCGTTCTGCAACCGTAAGCCAGCAACCTTTCAGGACTGGCTATGGCAACAGCGCTGCTCCAATCCGCTTTAGTCGAATCGAAAGACGAGCTCGACCGTCTTGCCCCCGCGATCCATACCCTCGCGGCTGACACGCTGCACAGCCACGATACGACCGCGCTGCCCGACTACTTCCTGCCCCGAGTCTCCGATTCGCGCCGCCCGCGCGTCGTCGTCTGCTACGAACATGGCCAGCTCGTCGGCGTCGTCTATACAGAAGAGCTGCTCTTCGCCGGCCGGCCCACCGGCTGGGTCTTCGGCGGCGATCGCACGGGCCGCGGTTTAGTGCTCGCCGCGCCCGAGCGCGAAGCTGAGGTCATCGCCACTGCCTGCGAATATCTCCTCAACCATCACGTGCACGCGCTGCGCCTCTGGTGGCGCTCCACCGGTAAGGAGATTCTTCCCATCCTCCATCTACGCCGCCCGGGTCTGCAGGTGTGGTGCAAATCGGAAATGCGGCCCCAGGGCGACTGGCTACAGCTCGGCTCCAGTTATGAATCTTTTTTGCACTCGCTTGGTGCACACACCCGCCGGAATCTTCGCCACTACCGCCGCCGCGCAGAAGCGGAGGGCTACCGCTTCGTGCCTTCGCTCTCCCTAGCTGCATACGATGCCGCTGCCGCCGCCCTGAACCGCCTCGCTCCATCACCCGAAACCCGCGAGCACGAGCAGCGCGACCATCGCTTCTTCAGCCACTTTGGCAATCAGCCCGGCGGCGCGGTGCTGGCCGGCCTTGCTGCGCCCGATGGCCGCCTCGTCTCGGTGCTCGCCGGCGTGCGCGCCGGCGACCATTTGCACCTGCTCTCCCAGTTCAACGACGAATCCATCCAGGGCTTCAGTCCCTCACTCGTGCTGCGCGGCTATCTCATCGAGCGCCTCATCGGGCAGGGCATTGCCTCCATCCACTTCGTCAACGGCGCTTCCGCTGCGCTCGGCCGTTATTGCCAACCCGTGCTCATGCGCTCCATTTCCATTGATAGCCGCCGCTCCGCGCTCCATCCTGTGATGCTCGCGACGGCCGGCGCCGCGCGACAGTGGCAGCGTCGCGGCCGCTGGGTCCCCACACGCCTTCGCGGACTCCTCGGCAGCTATATGGCCGCCTCATAACACGAATTGACCAGAGCGCCGAACCCGCGCAGCGCTTCATCATCTCGACCAGAGCGGCGAAGCAGCCCAGTGCTTCGTCATCTCGACCGGAGCGGCCGAGCCGCGGAGTGGAGAGATCTGCTTTCTCCCCTCTCCTCGTAGACACTGCTGAAAGCGAAGCGAACCCTACGGCTGTCCCTTCCCGCCGCCCCGCCGCGCGGATGAGTTCCTCCACCTCGCGCGCATCCGGCTCCTCGTCGGGCAGATAGTTAATCGCTACATCTGCCCCTTCGCGCGCATACGCAATCGCCGCCGCGCGGCCCATGCCCGAATCACCCCCGGTGATCAGCGCCTTGCGATTCAGCAGGCGGCCGGAGCCCTTGTGACTCTTCTCAAGTGATCGGGCCGCGGATCCATCTTGCCCACTAGCCCCGGCCATGGCTGATCCTGCTGCTGGAATGGCGCTTGGGATACTTCGTCGTTGGGTTGTCGACCGGCTGTGCTGTCGATTCCGCCGCTCCTGAAGCTGCGCTCTGCGCAAAGCTGGAACCGCTGCCGGCCGGCACCGACGCAAGCCTGCTCCGATTCTCCCTACAACCTGTCGCCACTAAAGTTGCTTTTCTCTGAAGTTGCTCCCCAGCGACCCATTGTTTTTTAGCCGGACAAACGTCACATTCACGGTGCCGCACACGGCACGGTCAGCAGATCGCAGATGTCTCCGCTCTGCTTCTCCCGCATCGCCTGCGGCGGAGCGGTAAACATTCCCAGGCCCCAGTTCCATTGAATGAACCGCAGGATCGATACAAAGTCCATCTGCTGATGCGAGATGGCGCCCACCTTCGCAAATGGCGAAATCAGAATGACCGGGACTCGCGCCCCCAGCCCTAGCGAGCCGGGAAGCTGCGGCGGCGGCACATGGTCATACCAGCCGCCGCTCTCGTCCCACAGCACCACGATTGCCGTGCTCGCCCACACCGGGGACTTCTGTACCGTCGTCACTAGGTTGTCCAGCCACTGGATGCCGTTCGCCATATCGCCCGACCCCGGATGCATGCTTGCTACCGGATCCGGCGTGATCCACACCACGGAGGGCACGGTTCCGTTTTCGAGCGTCGTCTGGAAATCCGGCAGGCTGAAATCCGCCAGATTCGCGGAATACTGCGTGCTGGCGAAGTACTGGAATGGATTTTCCTGCGGCACATAATCCATGCATGTGCCGTCTACCGAACTTGCGAAGTTTCCCTGATACCAGATCCACGACACCTTGTTTGCATTCAACTGGTCGCCCACGTTGGTGTCGGTCAACGGCTGCGCAACGGAGCCACCGTCTTTCGCGATTTCGTGCGGGGTGCAGTGATCGTAGTAAGGTTCGCTCCCCGCCGTGTGATCGTCGTGGACAGTGGCCGCCACCATGTAGAGCATGTTCGCCGGCTCACTCGCCATCGCTGACGCAAAGAACTGGTCCGCCAGCGCGAACTGCTTCG
>DASVAI010000133.1:0-3800 GCA_036376445.1 Acidobacteriaceae bacterium | reverse complement strand
GGAACTCAACCACTTGCGCCCTGGGCGCGATGGTCCGTGCGGCCGGCAGTTTTATGAAATCCTGACACCATGGCCATCCGCACCCTCTCCTCCCGCGAGATCTATCGCAACCACTGGCTCAGCCTCCGCGAAGATCAGATCGTGCGCGCCAACGGCACGCGAGGCATCTATGGTGTCGTCGACAAGCACGACTGCGCCGCCATCCTCCCGATTGATGGCGATCACATCTGGCTGGTCGAGCAGTTTCGCTACACCATCGGTGAGCGCGCCCTCGAGCTGCCGCAGGGCGGCTGGGAATCCGAAATTGACAACCCCGAAGAGCTCGCGCGCGGCGAGCTGCGCGAAGAAACCGGCCTCATCGCCGGCCGCATGACCGCGCTCCCCTGGATGTGGATTGCCTACGGCTTCGCCCGCCAGCGCCAGCATGTCTTCATCGCGGAAGAGCTCACCCCCGGCCCCCACCAGCGCGATTACGAGGAAGCCGACATGGAAATCCACCGCATCCCCATCGCTGCCTTCGAAGAAAAGCTCCGCACCGGCCAGATCCGCGACGTCTGCACCATAGCCGCCTGGGGCAGCTACCAGCTGTGGCTCAAATCGAAGTCCTGAACCTCGCAAGCGGCTTGAAGATGTGGCTCGATAATTTCACGCTATTCGGCCGTCAGAATTGCACGATTACGGTGTGTCCATGCGACCGTAATCTGAATTCATTGATATTCAGGTCCGGCAGCGCCGCACTGAATTGTCCGTCGTCCATCGCTTTCAAGGTCCAGGCTCCTCCAGGCAATCGGACAAATTCATGATGAGAGATTTCTCGGTAGCTCTCATCATCGAAATTCAAGAAATAATCGCCCACCCTAGGCACATGTACCAGTGAAATTGCGTCGGATTCGTAATATGTCGGATTTCCGATATACACGTCTGCAGGAACCGTTCGGTCATCAACTAAAACTGATGCGAAATTCCCCTTCGTCATCCAATGTGTAGGAGCAAATCCAAGCCATAAGCCGCAGACCGCAACTGCGAGCGTCCCCAACCATATTCCAAACTTCCTGCCAGGAGTCATGGTCTAAGCTCAAAGGGGAGGCTGACCCGAAAGTAGCAGCAACAGCCGGTGCCCCATGATACTCGCTGCTTAGCGCGGCCGAATATCCTCGCGAAGCCCCTACTGCATTAAAAAGACGGGATACGATCTCTACATTGACGCCAATGATTTCGGGGCCTTGCACCAAACCCGCCGCAATTCTCCAATGCATCCCATGCATCATGATCGTGCTGTTCACCGTTACATTCTCCCGTGCCCAACAGCTCGACGCCGACAAAGTCTCCGCCTGCCAGCTCAAGCAGGACCCCGCCGCGTACAACCACAAGCTCGTCGAGGTCACCGGCTTCGTCACTCATGCCGCCCGCAACTTCACCCTCTACGACCCCACCTGCCCCACCTGGCCCGCCATCTGGCTGGAATACGGCGGCTCCATCAACTCCGGCACCGTCGCCTGCTGTAAAACTCTCGCCGATCGCCAGCGCCGCCAGCCCCTTCAGATCGAGAGCATTCCCCTGCCCCTCATCGACAACCAGCTCTTCCAGGACTTCGATCGCGCCATCCAGCCGCCCTTCCCCGAAGGCCAGGGCAGCGCCGTCGAACACGCAACCATCATCGGCACATTCTTCGCCGGCCAGCAGATGCAAACTGCCGCCGGCCAGCCCTATTGGGGTGGATTCGGCTATCTCGGCTGCTGCAGCCTGCTCGCCATCCAGGAGATCAAGGACGCCGACACCCGCCGCCGCGACGACCTCGACTACGGCGAGTCCACCGAAAAGCTCTCCCTCCCCGACCCCGACTGCACCCTCCGCACCCTGCTACCCGACGAGCAGACCGCCGCGTTTCTGAACGCGCAGCGCAACGCCGACTCCGCCTCACAAGACTGGGCCTTCTCCGATCCGGCGCGTGTCGCCGCCGAAACCCTCTCCCATGTCGGCCACCTCAAATCCGTCACCGCCGCCGGACTCAAGCTCTTGCATGACACACCGGCCCGCAAAACCTATCAGTGGACCGCCGGTCACCGCCCAAAGACCTACACCATCACCCTCAGCCGCCCCTACTGGCTGTCCTTCTACGCTCGCGATCCCCATCGTGTCGCCTGGGTGCCGGTGGCCGCGTACGAAACTTCCTGCGACACCCAGGCGGAGTAATCCGACTCACACTGGCATCATTGCCTCTACTTCGGCCACCCAGCGCGTGTGCGAAATCCTGTCGGACCTACCGATAAGCCTGCGTCCGACGAGCCATTCCGTACCACAGCGCGATCCCCGCCAGTTGCACGAGAATGATCCACTCCGCCAGTCGCCACGTCGCTGTTGACTGCCCTCCAATTGCCACGGTAATCAGCAGAGCGCAGAGTAGCACCGCGCCCCCCAGCATCAGATTCCGACCATAGTGCGTCCGTTGCCGGAGCAGCAGACGATGTCCCACCGCCTTCCGCTGCGGCACCCGCGCCATCACCCGCGCCGCAAAATCCGCGGGCACCGTTACGCTGGGAGCATCCTCCAGCGCACGCGTGATGCGATCTTCCTCATCCCATTCCTGCATCATGTTCTGGCCCTCCCCTCCTGCGCTGTTTCGGCAATCAATACACCCAATCGCGCGCGTGCCCGGTGAAGATGTGTCCGCACCGTCCCGATTGGCATGCCCAGCACCGCCGCGATCTGCTCATACGTGCGCTCCTCCTGATGGTAGAGCACCAGCACCGTCCGCTGGATCGCGCTCAATTGCGCGAGGGCCCGCTCAACGTGGGCCGCATACTCCTGCTCAAGCAGCATCTCTTCGGCATTGCGCCCGGGATGCCGCAGCCGGTCACCCCAGCCCTCCGCCTCATCTGCCAGCGAGATCAGCGGGCGCTCCTCGCGATGCCGCCGTCGGAGTTCGTCCTGCGCTACGTTCACCACAATCCGGTACAGATACGTGGATACCAGCGCCTCTCCGCGAAACGCGGGCAGCGCCCGGTACAACCGCAGGAAGCAATCCTGCGCCAGGTCATCCACTCCTTCACGCGCGCCCAGCAGCCGCACCAGTGTGCGAAAAACCATCGGAGCATGCTCTTCCACCAGCGCCTGAAAGCGCAGATCGCCCGTCACCGGAGCCGCAGCTTGAGGTACTGGTTCTTCCACGAAAATGAGCACCTGGGACAGCATGCGGAAGAGTAAGACCGGCCCCCGCTGGGAAAGTTTCACGCGAGGAATTTATTTCCGCCGGTGAAACTCCACCGCGCCGCGCCAGTCTAACGCCGCCAGTACAAGCAATTCGCGGCAAAACGCCAAAACAAGGGAAGTGCTTCGGGAGCGCCGTCCATGAATTCATCCATCTTCTTCTCGCCCTTCACCGTCGCAGTCGCCGGCTGCCTCATGATCCTCGGCCTCGGCGCCTTCGGTATCTACTCGGAGATTGATCAGCGCCGCGTCCGCTCGCAGGAGCGCATGACGCTGCTCGCCCGCGGCATGTCTGTAGAGGACATCGAGCGTCTCCAGCGCCGCATTCAGAACGAGGGCTCGAGCGATCCTGTCCGCGTCATGAATAACATTCGCCGCACGGCCATGATCTTGTTTGGCTGCGGCCTCGGCGTCATCCTCTTCGGACTGCTGTTGGCCGCCATCCTGCAGAATCGTGTGCTGCTGATCGTGCCTGCCGCCGGCCTGCTTCCCCTTGCGATCGGTGTAGGCTTCTTCGTCGACTACAAAATGCAGGCGCGCGATCTCGCGCGCTTCGGCCTCGAAGTCGACACCCAGAGCCCATCGCGCTCATA
>DASVAI010000132.1:0-14942 GCA_036376445.1 Acidobacteriaceae bacterium | reverse complement strand
CCCGCGCCCGAAAACCATACCGCATTCCAGGTCGTGGGAGCGTTAGCAACCCTACTTTGAGACAACGGTGAGCATCCTAGATTAGAGTCCAGAAAGGGAGACAACCACATGCCCGAAGCATCAGCCACGTCAATCAGCGATACCAAGGAGAGCTCGTTGGTCGAAGAGCAAAAGGAGATCGTGCGGTAGTTCTTCCAGCGTTACTCGGCCGGGAGACATCTCGGGAGCCATCTCCCTGTTTCATGACGACGCGAGCTGTTGGTTCGCGAGTACGCGCGAGACGCTGGGCATTGGCCAGCTCGCGGGAGGGCTCAAATGGGTCCAGTCGAGACTCGACGGCCCGATTCGCTACGAGATAGGGGTGATGGTCGCCGAGCCGAACGTCGCACGAGCGCCGGTAGAAACGCATAAGTGGCTGAACCAATGAAGCCAATCGACAACTTTCCGACTTCACCTTAGCGGCTCGCTTCGCAGTGTCGATAGCTAATTCTGCCTGCTCCAGGGTGCGCACCAGCCTCGATATAAAACGCCTCTCCTCTGGAGTCAGCGCAACCTTCCGGCCGGCTCGCGAGAAGAGTCTAACGCCAAGTTCATGCTCCAGATCGGCCACGGTCTGGCTAAACAGCCCGGTAAGGACGTAGCCAAGGAAGATGAGCGGAAGCCCGTAAGAATCAGCGAATTTTTCCCCGGGTCTGTAAACCGGGATTGGAGTGACGGGTTGATGATCTTCTTTACCGGCATTCTGATGATAGTTGGCGTGTTGGGTGTGCGCGCCGCCAACAAGACACCCAGGACCATTCAGCGCCAAACCAAAGCCACTGAGAACTCCGTAAAAAGCTGCTACAAATGCGGAGCGGCCGTGGCTCACCTGTAAACCGTCTATTCTCGCGCCCGAGCTTATGCCCGAACGGGAGACGGGAGACCCTATTCCACCGCCTGGTCGCTATTGCCATTTGTGCCCGATCACGATCAAAAATGTTGGTAGGACGGGACCCCTTCTCGACGAAATCGTCGCGTGCTATCGACACATTGCTGTTGATCCGTTCACTCTTCCCAAAACGCCTAAAATATGAGTTCCCTGATCGACTGAGCGGGCGCATATTGGCTCCTGAAGATTGGTTTGATATTCCCGTACCGCTCCATGGGGAAAGATCGCTGTCCACGGAGGATGTCGCCTGTATCAGGTCCGCGATTCCTATCGTGTGGGGGAGGGTCGTATATAGGGATGGCCATGGCGATTCGCACGAAACGGCCTCTGGATACGTCTACCATCTCCCGCAAGGCGGCATGATCAACTTTGAAGCGAGGGGCTTTCGGGTTGCCGGACCACCAATTACAACCGCGCTACCTAGCAGGACAACGGCCAGAATCCAAATTAGGACACTACCCTGAAAGGCTTTCAGGTGCCAATCCGCGCAAATTTGTGTACACTAGAAGTTCGAACTCACCCCTTAGGAAATATCCGATGTCCATTCATCCAGTCATGCAGCGTCTTGCCGAGAAGCTCCAGCGTACGGACCTTCCCGATTTTGTTCCGGGCGATACCGTACGCGTGCAGGTAAAGATCAAGGAAGGTGAGAAGGAGCGTCTGCAGGCCTTTGAAGGCATCGTGATCGCAAAGAAGCACGGCCCGCAGGGATCCTTTACCGTCCGCAAAATGAGCTTCGGTCAGGGCGTGGAGCGTATCTTCCCGCTGAACTCGAAGGTCGTGGACAAGGTGGAGAAGGTTCGTTCCGCCCGGGTCCGCCGCGCCAAGCTCTTTTACCTCCGCGGCCTGCGTGGCAAGGCTGCCCGTCTGAAGGAAGTGGAGCGCACTTAGCGTCTTCGTCAGCATTTCGCGAAGGCCCTGGGGCGCTGCCTCAGGGCCTTTCCCTTTCTGCGACCAGGAGCAAGGGGCATCCCATACAGAGGCTCCTCACTTCCAGGTGGCAATTCCAATTGCAGTACCTTTCCGGGCGCTGGCCCGCGCTTAGTGAGTGACTTTATGAAAGCCTCTCAAGGCAATCACGCCATGCGTGATGTTCTTACATTCTTGATTCGGCACTGGCGGCACGAAGCCTGGCTGGTAGCCGGTGTGGCTGCCGCCATGCTATCGGCAACCGCTGCTGATCTCTTCATGCCTGTCTATGCCGGACGCTTGGTGGACGCGGTGGCGACACACGCCTCTACCCTTCACAGCATTCGCGCGCAGGGGCTCTATGTGGCATTGTGGGCGCTTGGCAGCATGGCTGCTCTTGGCGCAGTGCTGGTGGCCGGGCGCCACTTCGCATTGGTGGGCATCTGCCATCTCACGGCGCGGCTGATGTCGCGCTTTGCCCGCGATGCGTTCTGGCGCGTGCAGCGCTTCTCCACGGACTGGCACGCGAACAACTTTGCGGGGTCGATCGTGCGGCGCGTCACGCGCGGCATGTGGGCTGTCGATCTGATGGACGACACGCTGCTGCTGGCTCTCCTGCCTGCGCTGCTTGTGCTCATCGGTTCTTCCGTGCTGCTGGGCTGGCACTGGCCGGCGATGGGGGCGGTGGTCGGGACGGGCGCGGTGCTCTATGTGGCGCTGTCGATCTGGCTGTCGCTTTACTATGTGGCGCCGGCTGCCCGGCTTTCGAATGCTCAGGACACGTTGGTGGGTGGAGCGATGGCGGATGCGGTCACCTGCAACGCGGTGGTGAAGTCCTTTGGCGCAGAGTGCCGAGAAGACGGGCGTCTGGCATCAACCATGGGCAAGTGGCGGCGTCGCACGCTGCGGCACTGGCTACGCGGTACGCAGAGCGGCAGCACGCAGCAGGCCGTATTGCTCGTGCTGCGCGCCAGCGTGACCGGCTGCGCCATCTGGCTGTGGTGGAGTGGCCGCGCGAGCGCCGGAGATGTCACCTTCGTGCTCACCAGCTACTTCGTCGTTCATGGGTACTTGCGCGACGTGGGTCAGCACGTAGCCAACCTGCAGCGCAGCGTGAACGACATGGAGGAGATGGTGGCTTTGCATTCGCATCCGCTGGGAGTGGCAGACCGCGATGGCGCGCGTCCCTTGCGTATTCGGCAAGGGGAGGTGCTCTTCGATCGCGTGACCTTCCGCTATTGCGGGCAGCTCGAACCGCTCTTCCGCGATTTCACTCTGCGCATTGCGCCAGGAGAGCGCGTTGGGCTGGTCGGCCACTCCGGGTCCGGCAAGACCACGTTTGTGAAGCTGCTGCAACGGCTCTACGACCTGAACGGCGGCCGGATCCTGATCGATGGGCAGGAGATCGCCTATGGAACACAGATGTCGTTGCGCGCGCAGCTTGCGCTGGTGGCGCAGGATCCGATCCTGTTCCACCGGTCGCTTGCAGAGAACATCGCCTACGGTCGAGCCTCTGCCACGATGGCCGAGATAGAACAGGCAGCCCGGCTCGCGAACGCACACGACTTCATCGCTCGCCAAGCGAAGGGTTATGCCACGTTGGTGGGCGAGCGAGGCGTGAAGCTTTCGGGCGGCGAGCGTCAGCGGGTTGCGCTGGCGAGGGCTTTCCTGGCGGACGCTCCAATCCTCATTCTCGATGAGGCGACATCCAGTCTCGATTCCGAGTCGGAGGCGCTGATTCAAGAGGCGATGGAGAGGCTGATCGCCGGCAGAACGGCAATTGTCATTGCACACCGTCTATCGACTGTGCGGATGCTCGACCGGATCCTTGTCTTCGAGCAGGGCGTCGTCGCGGAACAAGGCAGCCACGAGGAATTGGTCCGCCGCCCGAAAGGCGTTTACAAACGGCTCTTCGAACGGCAGGCACTCGGATTGTTGCCGGATCAGCAGCAAGACGAAGATGCCACTGAGGAAGAGACGGAACTGAGCGCCTGAACCGAACTGCTCATCGGGCGTTTCGGGCGCAACGGGGGTCGCGTTGGTAATTCGCACAGCGCGACCCTGCTTTTCGACATGGCTTCTCGTCATACACTGTGGCTGATGGCCACCCCGAAAGTAATCAGCGAACAGGAGATCGAGCGTCTGGACGAAGATGCTCTGTCGCCTTCAGCGCGCAAGATGCGCATGCTGAGGAAGCTGCACTGCGGCCTGCGCTACGAAAAAGCAGCGCGCGCTGCAGGCGCCGTGATGATTGCTGGAGTCGACGAGGTTGGCCGGGGTGCGCTCTTCGGGCCTGTGGTGGCAGCAGCTGTGATTCTGCCGTCCGATTGTCGTATTCGGGGGCTGCGCGATTCGAAGCAACTGGAACGCGAAGACCGCGAGCGTCTGTCGAAGATAGTAGAGAAGCGGGCTGTCTGCTTTGCGATCGAAGAGGTCGATGCGGAAACCATCGATCGTGTCAACATCTATCAGGCGTCGAAACTGGCGATGCTGCGGGCGGTTGCGCGCCTCGCCCCGGCCGCCGATCATCTTCTCATCGATGCGCTTCGACTCGATCTTCCGTGCGCGCAGACCAGCATCATCTATGGCGATTCCCTTTCCATTTCGATTGCAGCAGCTTCTGTCATCGCCAAGGTCTATCGCGACCGGCGCATGTGCGAATACCACGAACAATGGCCGCAGTATGGGCTGTCATCGCATAAGGGATACTCCACGCCGGAGCACAAGCGCGCGCTCGCGGAACACGGTCCTACACCTCTGCATCGCTTCAGCTTTCGGCCGGTGGCACAGCGTTCGTTGCCTTGGGATTATCCAATAGCAATCGATCCATATCCCGAAGGAGAACAGCTTGTCCCTGCGGCTGATGTGCGTAACAGCGCATCCTGATGATGAAAGCGGCGGATTTGGCGGCGCACTGTTGCTGGCACACGCTCGCCATGCGGATACAACGGTAATCTGCCTCACTGAAGGACGCGCGGCATCCAACCGCGGCGAAACCCGTAGTGATGACGAGTTGGCTGCTGCGCGCATTGCAGAGCTCGAAATCTCGTGCGGCATTCTCGGTGTCACTCGCTACGAGGTTTGGACATATCCGGATGGCGGGCTGATTCAGGCAAATCTTTTTGAGATCACGACTCGCCTGGTAGAGCGAATGCGGCAGCTTCGGCCCCATATTGTGCTCACTTTCGGCGGAGACGGCGGCCCAAACCTGCACCGCGACCATGCCGTGGCAAGCTTCGCGGCTACCGCGGCCTTCCATTGGAGCGGCCGAAGCAACTTCGCTCCGGAGCAGCTCCAGAATGGACTCTCGATCTGGGCGCCGCAGAAGCTCTACTACTCCTCTACCAACTTCACAATTTCAAAGTTCAAAGACGAGGCGGCCGTAGCCCCGCGCACGCCATCTTCCGTCAAACTCGACCTCGGCCCGTTACAGGAAGTGAAGCGCCAGGCAATCGAGGCGCACGACACGCAGACCGTGATGAGCCGCGCCGCTGCGGCCTACGAGCAATTCGGGCACGAGGAGCACTATCTGCTGGCCTCTGCCAGAAACCCTGAACGATTCAGGGACGAGACGGATATCTTTGCCGGGATCGATGAAACGTAACAGTCAGACGCGAGCCATGTGCCACAAGCGTCTTCGCGTATCGATGAAAGACCATACCGGCCGGGCAAGCAGAATCAGCGCTAGCACAATCGTGATCTTGATCGGATCGAGCACACCTGTTTTCACGATCCACCAGTAGTGGACCACCCCGAGAATCCCGGCCACATACACGAGCCGGTGCAGCAGTTGCCAGCGTTTGCCGAGCTTACGGATAGACCACTTCGTCGAGGTAAGCGCTAAGGGAAGCAGAAACAGCCACGCGGAAAACCCCGCGATGATGTAGCGACGCCGGCTGAGATCATCAACCAATGTCGGCCAATCGAGATTCGCGTACAGCTTGAGATACACAAGTAGGTGCACGCATGCGTAGAAGAATGCGTACAGCCCCAGCATGCGCCGGAAACGGATCAGCCATGCGAGATGCCGGCTGAGACGGCGTACCGGCGTAATGGCGAGCGAGATGATGAGAATGCGCAGCGCAGCGAATCCGGTTCCGTGCGAGAGCGTTGCCGTTGGATCCGGCCCCAGCAGCGCAACGGCATCTGGATGCGTGAGATCATGGCCGGTCTTCCACGCCAGAACAATAAAGGGAGCAAGGCAGGCGAGGTGCGCCAGCACCTTCAGAATGACGATGACCCGGTTCGACATCAGAAATTCTTTCTGAGATCCATGCCCTTATAGAGGCTCGCAACCTGATCACCGTAACCGTTGAACATGAGTGTGGGCTGGCGTTGCTTCAAAAGCGGCGCGCCGATGCGCCGCTCTGTTTTTTGACTCCATCGCGGATGATCTACACTCGGATTCACGTTGGAATAGAAGCCATATTCGTTCGCCGCCATCATGTTCCAGGTGGTCGGCGGCTCGTGATCCGTGAAGTTGATCTTCACGATGCTCTTTGCCGATTTGAATCCGTACTTCCATGGCACAATGACACGCACGGGCGCGCCGTCCTGGTTAGGCAGTGACTCGCCATACAGACCAAATGTCAGCAGGGTGAGCGGATGCATCGCCTCGTCCATGCGGAGTCCCTCGGAATAAGGGAACGGAATCCCCGACTGGTTCAACTCCGGCATCTGCTTGTGATCTGCGAGCGAGAGAAACTGCACATATTTCGCCTTCGGCAGCGGGTCGCATTGCTTGATGAGTTCAGAGAGCGGATAGCCATCCCACGGGATCACCATGCTCCATGCCTCAACGCAGCGGAAGCGGTAGATGCGCTCCTCAATCGGCCTGAGCTTCATCAGCGAATCAATATCGAACGTCCTCTTCTGCTTGACGAGACCGCCGACCTGAACCGTCCATGGCCGCGTGTGCAGAGCGCCTGCATTGCGGGCAGGATCGCCCTTGTCCGTGCCGAACTCATAGAAGTTGTTGTAATGCGTAATGTCCTGATAGGAAGTTAGCGTTTCGCCTTTCAACGACAGAGGGCTCTTGATCGTTTGCAGCTTATCTGCAGCGTTCACGGAACCCTTCTCGATCCAGTGTCTTACACCTTCTGTCGCCAGAGCCGCAACACCTGCTGTCGCTATTCCGGTCATGAAAGTGCGACGGTTCAGGTAGTCGGCCCTTGGCGTAATTTCGGACGAGGGAATATCGGCAGGCTTGCGGATCAGCATTGTGGGTTTCCAGGCTCCAATTGATTGGACGCCTGCATGGCGGCGCCGGTTACAGTGCGGGGCCCTGGCAGCGCCCGGGTGGAAGCGCCGGCAGCCTCATTCATTCTATGGCTTTGGCAAAGGGCCATGCGGGGTCGCGGCGCGCGCGATACAGATACACGACAACGCCGGAAACCGTCACAGCAACGGCCGCGACAATTTCGCGCCCGGCGTGCGCGCGCGAGGCCAAGACGAAGAGAAACCCGAGAATCGCGCACAGTACTGGCAGCGGATAGAGCCATATGCGGAAGGGCCGCGGCAGATCGGGACGACGGCGGCGCAGCAGGATCACACCCACATGTTGCAGCAGGAATTGCAGCACAATGCGCAGCGCTACCAATGCCGCGATGATCGCCTTTAGGTCAAAGAAGCAGCAGAGGCAAGCTATCCCGCCGAGCAGCAGCAGCACATTGGCCGGGAAACCTCCGCTCGGATGCAACTTTGCGAGCGGGTGGAAGTAGTTGCCCTCTGCAGCAGCCGCCCATAATACGCGCGACGCACCGAGCAGAAGCGAAAACAGCGAACCAAAAGCTGTCCAGATGACCAGAAGTGCGCCAATCTTCGCCCACGTCGGACCAAAGCTGCGGCCCAGCAGCTCGGCGATCACTGCGTTGTAGCTCGTCGAGTGCTTTGCCGTGAACTCCTGCCATGGAATCACGCCGAGCACACTGACGTTCATCAACAGATAGAGCACGGCGATAATCACAATCGAGCCGAGAATAGTGCGCGGCAGGGTCCGGCCGGGGTCGCGGACCTCGCCTGCCAGATAGGAAATGTTGTAGTAGCCCCAGTAATCGTAGGTGGCGATCAGCATGGCAGCCCCGAGGCCGATGAAGAAGTGATGGTTCAGATGAAAGGCATCTGGAGGAAATGAGAATGCCTGCTTTACATGAAAATGCGCGAGGCCGGCGAAAATTGTGATGCCAAGGGTAAAAATCACGCCCGTCCACAACACCCAAGCCATCCGCTTGATCGCGCTGAGGCGCCGATAGAGCAGCGCAACCGAAATAAGGACGACCGCAATCGCCAGCAGGCTGGTGCGTCCGATGTGATGCAGGGGCCCGTTCGCCGCGAGAGGACCCGAGAACCACGGAACCAGGAAAGTTGCGTATTGCGCCAGACCGATTGCTCCCGAGGCCATGACGAGTGGCGCGCTGAGCGTGAACTGCCAGACATACAGAAAAGACACAAGGCGGCCCGCGCGGCCGGGCCCGTAGATCTCCCGCAGAAACGCATAGGAGCCTCCAGCTTCCGGCATCGCGGCAGCCAACTCTGCCCACACCAGACCATCGCACAACGCCAGGACGGCTCCCAGGATCCAGCCCAGCATTGCCTGCGGCCCCCCCATGGCTGCAACGATCAGCGGCAGCGTAATGAACGGGCCGACGCCGACCATTTCGAGCATGTTGAGCGCGAGCGCGCTGCCCTGCCCTAGTTCCCGCTGCAGGTGCTGCGTTCCTGGCTGCTGGTTTCCAGACATGGCGCGGTCGGTGAGCATGGGTCTTAGATTCGTCGAATCAGAATTGGGCACAAGAGGAATGCGGCCGCCCCAGTGTATCTGGCGGCTCCGCCGGGGGCTCTCAGACGATACACTCATCTTTCATGCACTCACGGCGCGCGCACCTCCTCTCACTGGCTGCTCTGCTGGCGATCCCGGTCTGCGCACAGACTGCCGCTCCCGATCTGCTGCCCGGCTCAGCGCCGCCAATTGAGGCGATGCCGCTGCCGGAGAACCGCGGCGCCGCCGGACTTTACGAAAACCTGAAGCGGTTGGACACGACCGCCAGCCTCATGATGATCGTTGCGCATCCCGACGATGAGGACGGGGGCATGCTGACCTACGAGAGCCGCGGTCTGGGTGTGCGTACCGCGCTCTTCACGCTGACTCGCGGCGAAGGCGGACAGAATGCAATGTCCGCAGCCGACTATGACGCATTGGGGTTGATCCGCACCAATGAGCTGCTGCGGGCAGATGAATACTACGGCGTCGATCAGCAATATTGGGGCAGCGTTGCCGATTACGGCTTTTCCAAGACGATGGAGGAAGCGCTCGCGCAGTGGGGACACGAGCGCGTGCTCTACGACGCGGTGCGCGCGGTCCGCCTTTACCGCCCTATGGTGGTGTGCTCCGTGTTTACAGGGGGCGTAACGGACGGCCATGGACATCATCAGGTTTCGGGAATGCTGGCGCAGGAGGTCTTTAACGCTGCCGGCGATCCAAAGATGTTCCCTGACCAGATCGCGGGAGGCCTCGAACCGTGGAAGCCGCTCAAGGTTTACGCGCGTGTGCCTGGCTTCTCGCTGTCGCCAAAAGGCATGTTCGATTACGCCACAGGCAAATATGCGCCAGTGCGCTTTCACAACTATGTGAACAATACGGATATCAACGGCATTCCTGCGACGAATGTCACGATCGAGGAGGGGGACCGCGATTCACTCCAGGGTCAGACATATATTCAGATTGCCCGGCGTGGTCTCGGCGAGCAGCGCTCGCAGCACGAAGGGCCGAACGTTCCGCTGCCCGGCGAGGCATCGAGCTCCTATCACCGCTATGGATCGCGCGTCCCGGCAGAGGATAAAGAGCAGAACTTTTTCGATGGCATCGACACTTCCCTGCCCGGTCTCGCAAGGCTGGCAGGCCCCGGCGGGGCATTTCTGCAACAGCCGCTGTCACGTATCCACCAGATCGTCGCCGGAGCGATTCTGAACTATGCGCCGGACCATCCGGAGCGGACGGCTCCGCATTTAGCGGATGTATATCGCCAATTTTCGGCCCTTCTGGACCAGGTAGAGGCCAGCAGCCTGAATCGAGAACAGAAATCTTCGGTCGAGCGCGAGCTCAGGATCAAGCTCCAACAGGCAAACTCGGCCCTGGCCCAGGCTCTGGGCATCGACATGACCGCGCTGGTCACGCCGAGTACCGGCGGGCGAGCCTTCGAACTTTACTCTGGTCCGCGCGGCGGACTGTCTTCCACCCCGCAGCCAACCGCCGCGCAGGTCACGCCCGGGGAAGACTTCCAGGTCCGCGTGCATATTCGAACGCCCAAAGCCGCGATTCTGAAGAAAGTCACTCTCGAGACGCCTGTGAAGGAACACTGGACGGTCGAACGCATCGGCGCTCCGGGGCTGGACGATCCGCAAAGCACGAGCGGTGACGTAGTCTTCCACGTGATCGCAGCACAGGACGCCGCTCCGACTGCGCCATACTTTTCTCGACCCTCAACCGAACAGGCGTACTACGACATCTTGGAACCGGAGTACCGCAACCTGTCGTTCGCGCCATATCCGCTCACCGGCATCGCGACATTCGACTACGATGGCGTGCCGATTCGGCTTGCCCAGGTCGTACAGACGATGCATACCGAACTGGGGCCGGGTGCAGTCTATGCGCCGCTGGTGGTCACGCCGGAGCTGTCAGTCTCCCTGGGACAGCCCTGGATTGTCCTTCCTATCGGCAACTCCCATAGCGGCCCTCACAATTTTGCCGTCCACGCCCAGTTGCACGCTACGCAGGCCGCTGCCGGCACACTGCGGCTGGAGCTTCCGCAGGGCTGGAATGCCACTCCCGCAAAGGCGGAGTTTCATCTTCACGGGGGTGAGGACGCACCATTCAGCTTCCAGGTCCAATCGCCGGCGCTCGAGGCCACGAGTTATCCGGTCACCGCGGTTGCAGAAAGCGGGAACTACCGCTTCACCGCAGGCTACGAGATTGCAGGTTATGGCGCCTTGATTCCCTACAACCTTTACCGGCCGGCGCGTGTGAACGTGCGTGGCGTTGATGTGAAGGTCGCCTCAGGCCGCCGTATCGGCTACGTAATGGGCACTGGAGACAAGCTGCCGAGGGCGATTGAACAACTCGGATTGCAGGTCGACGAACTTTCTGCCGCCGACCTGCTAAGCGGCGATCTTTCCCCATACCAGACGATTGTGCTCGGCATACGCGCGTATGCCGCGCGACCGGAACTGCCACTGGCGAACGCACGTCTGCTTGCGTGGACCCGGGCGGGGGGCACGCTGCTTGTGATGTATCAGGGCGCGGAGTTTGATAACGGGTACGCGCCCTACGAGATGCACCTGAACTCACACGGCATTCCAGAGCGGGTAGTCGATGAACGCGCTCCCGTCGAACTGGTCGACCCGCACGACCCGCTGCTGACCACGCCCAATCGCATCACGGAAGCGGACTTCGACGGCTGGGCAGAGGAACGCGGCCATTCGTTCATGTCGTCCTGGGCGTCGAACTATGCTGCGCCAACGGAAACCCATGATCCCGGACAGGACCCGCAGCGCGGCGGACTCCTTCACGCAAGGCTCGGCAAGGGCGAATACATCTATGTGGCGTTCGCTCTGCACCGGCAGACTCCGGAGGGGGTCCCGGGCGCCTACCGGCTTCTGGCGAATCTGGTCAGCGCAGGTTCGAGCGACTCCGCTCAGTAATCTTCGGGTGCCGTGTAACACTGCACTCATCAATTCCTCACAATCTATTCAATTGCCATTCTCCGTTCCGTCACACTAGGCTGCCAGCCTATCGATACGTCACCGTGTGCCCCGCTGCCTGAAAAGACCTGCGGAAAGCCGCGTTTGTGGCGAGTTCTGGAGAGAGGCTGAATGAAAAATCATTGGATGGCGATGGCGACATGTGTGCTGGTGTCGGCCATGGCGACCGCTCATGCGCAGACCACGACCGGTACCGGCAAGACCACGGCAAAGCACCACGCGGCACGGAAGCCGGCTCGTCCCTCGGTCGAGACGCAGATTCAACAGCTCCGTGAAGAGATGCAGTCGCAGATCAACCAGTTGAAGCAGCAGTTGAGCGACAGCCAGTCGCAATTGCAAGCGGCGCAGCAGCAGGCGACGACGGCCAACGCCGCGGCAAGCCAGGCGCAACAGCAGGCACAGCAACAGCAGCAGCAGACGACGGACAATACGACCGCCGTTTCCAGTCTGCAGGGGGCCGTCAGCGACCTGAAGACAAACAGCACCTCGCTTGCTTCCTCCATTCAGGAGTCGCAGACGAACTTTGCGAAGAAAGTGGAGCACCCCGACTCGATCCACTTCAAGGGCGTCGAAATATCGCCAACGGGCTCGTTCATTGAAGCGGCGACCGTGTGGCGCAGCGCAGCCACCGGCGGGGACATCAACACTGCCTTCACCGGAATTCCGCTCGAGAATTCCAATGCGGCGCAATTGAGCGAGTTTTACGGCTCCGGACGTCAGTCCCGCCTTGCGCTTAAGTTCACGGGCAAGATTCCCATCATGACCATGACCGGCTACTACGAAATGGATTGGCTGGGCACCGGTATCACCTCCAACAACAATCAGTCGAACAGCTACGTGTTGCGGCAGCGGCAGTTGTGGGCGCAGGCGGCTCTCAATAGCGGCTGGAAGTTTACCGGCGGCCAGATGTGGTCATTGGCAACGGAAACCACAAAAGGCCTGGATAACGGCACTGAGATCCTGCCCGCAACCATCGATCCGCAGTACACCGCAGGCTTTGTGTGGACGCGGCAGTACGGTTTCCGCGTGAGCAAGAATCTTGGCAGCAAGTCCTGGATCGGTGTTTCGGCGGAAAATGCCGAGACACTGAACCCGGCGGGCTCGAGTCTGCCGACCAACATCCTGCTGGGATCCAGCGGTACCGGCGGCGGCCTCTACAATTCGACTGCGAACTATTCCTTCAACTTGGCGCCGGACATGATTGCCAAGATCGCGTTCGAGCCCGGCTGGGGACACTATGAGGTCTTCGGCATCGCCCGCTTCTTCCGCGATCGCATCTATCCGGATTACACGGTTGTGAAGAATCCGGACGGCACAACCACGGTGAAAGGCTCGGCGGCCGGCGCGTTCAACGACAGCACCGTGAGTGGCGGCATCGGTGGCAGCGGGCGCGCCTCGCTGGCGAACAAGAAGCTCACTGTTGCCCTCAAGGGCCTCTGGGGCCAGGGAACGGGACGTTATGGCAGTTCGACAATTGCGGACATCACACTCCGTCCGAATGGCCAGATCGCTCCTCTTCACAACTTCTCCGCGCTGGGAACAATCGAGTACAACCCGACGGCACGCCTGCTCCTGTGGATCAACTACGGCGGCGAGTACGTGGGACGCCGGTACTTTGGCAAGATTGGATACGGTTCACCACTGACCAACATGAGCGGCTGCAACACCGAGCCGTTACCTGGCAACGCAACCACGAACGGCGGCGACGGCTTTACGCCATCAACGCCTGCCAATTGCGGCAACCAGAACAAGGACGTCCAGGAGCTGAGCACGGGCTACTGGTATGACTTCTACAAGGGCGACAAGGGCCGTTTGCGTCAAGGCCTGCAGTACAGCTATTTCCAGCGCAACCTCTGGTCCGGCGCGGGCGGTACGACAAACCCCGGCGGCGGCGCGAAGGGGACCGACAACGCCTTCTGGACGTCCTTCCGCTACTACCTGCCATAACTCGGCCAGAGCAAGACAGCAAAGGCACCCGAAAACTGGGTGCCTTTGCTGTCCGACCTTGTGTAAATGCCCGAAAGGCAGGCGCATGCTCCTGTGTTACCGTTAGATAGCGGTTGAGCGATTCTGTGAGCTCGTAGCTCAGTTGGTAGAGCAACGCACTTTTAATGCGTGGGTCCTGGGTTCGATTCCCAGCGAGCTCACCAGGCAGATCGCCGCTGCTCCCGTTCCATGCCAAGGCCGCTTTCCACACTGCTCGACGTGCGCGCCACCGTGCAACTGCAGGATGAACGCACGCGTCTGTGGCATCACGCAGCGACCGAGGCTCGGCAGGAGGGGTCGTTACCTGGGCTGGTGGAGGCGCTTCATGCGGCAAACTTTACGCTCTGGCACGCGGAGGATGAAGCGCGTCGGCCGGCGGCCGATGACGCAATGGTAGCTGCCGTCAAGCGGAAGATCGACCGCGTCAATCAGGCGCGTAACGATACCGTGGAGCAGATCGACGCCTGGTTGCTGGCAGCTCTGCGCGAAGGCGGAGGAGCGGAATCCGGGGAGCAACACTCTGAGACGCCGGGCATGATGATCGACCGGCTGTCGATTCTGTCGCTGAAGCTGTTTCATACGGAGGAGGAGCTTGAGCGGCCGGCGGCTCCCGCAGGACATCACGAGCGCAACCAGGAGCGGCTTGCGATCCTGAACAATCAACGGGACGACCTGGCGGCGTGCCTGGAACGGATGTGGCACCAGGTATGCGCGGGGCAACGCTTCTTCCGCCATTATCGGCAGTTGAAGATGTACAACGATCCGGAGCTGAACCCGGCTGTTTATCGGGAGAAGGCGCGGGGATGACCGGGTTGTGTGGTTGACGTACCGGGGGGTGTCGAGTGTACAACGGCTGGACAGAGCAGTGAGCAAGGACAAGCAAGAGATGGCAACCACAAGCACACCCAAGGCGCGCAGCCCGAAGACGATTCAGGGCAAGGTGCGCACTATGACCGACCCGGCACACCAGAGGACCATGCAGGAATACGAAGCCGCCTTGAAGGCGATGCAGGAAGGCAAGTACGACAAGGCCCGGGAAGCGTTCCGCAAGCTGAGCGAACAGGGCTCGCCGGAAGTGGCGGAGCGCGCGCGTGTGTACCTGGAAGCCTGCGGCCGCCAGGCGGCAAAGCAGGAGCGCAAGTTCGCCGGACCTGAAGAGCGGTACGATTACGCCATTTCGCTACTGAATACCGGCCTCTATGACGAGGCGCGGGAGCAGCTTGAGGCGATCCTGGCCAAGGAACCGCAGGCCGACTACGCGCTCTACGGGCTCTCGATCCTGGAGAGCATGACAGGCCAGACTGAGCAGTGTCTCGAGCACCTGTCGCAGGCAATCAGCATCAACCCACAGAATCGCATTCAC
>DASVAI010000131.1:0-5240 GCA_036376445.1 Acidobacteriaceae bacterium | reverse complement strand
TGTCCTTCAGCAGCACGGAGTAGTATCCGGGCTCGGCGGTTTCGTCGTCGTGAGAGAAGCGCGAGCGATAACCGGCATCGGGGTTCTCGCGACTCCCGGGCTCGAGTTTGACGTCGCCGGTGCGCGGCATAACCAGTATGTCGAGCAGGTCTCCGCAGCCGGTGCCGCTAAGGTGCGTGTGGCTGAAACCCATGATGGACGTATCGCTGCGGTGATAACCGGAGCACCAGTCCCAACCGTCGTCGTAGGTGTCGGGGCTGAGCTGCACGGCGCCGAAGGGGACCGTGGCGCCGGGAAAACAGTGTCCGTGGCCGCCGGTGCCGATGATGAGGTTCACGTAGCGGGTGACGTCATCGCTGTCGGCGGATTGAGCGGCGTGGAGCAGGCGCTGGGAGAAGCCTCGAGGCAACGCGTAGGTAGAACAGGCGGCGAGTGAGAGCGTTCCCAGGAATGTGCGGCGTGTGACCATTCTGTTGAGCCTCGTTTTTCAGGATGCTTGGGTGGTTTGGGCGATGTTGCGGCCCAGCGCGTCTTCATCGCGCGTAAAGGGCAACAGGCAGGCGCCGAGGATACCGGCCTCGGAGCCAAGCTCGGCGCGGCGGACAAAGCTCTTGCCGGGGGTATCGAGCGGATCGCCGGGCGCGGCTTCCGTGGGGCGAAATACGTAACTGCGCAGACGCATCTCCGCAAACATCGCAGGCGCGAAGAGATCCCACGCATTGGAGAGCCCGCCGGCAAGGACGTAGACCGGCAGGTTGAGCATGTTGGCTGTGCTGGCAAGCGCAAGTCCCAAGGCACGACCCACGCGCTCGAAAATCGCGACGGCGGTGGGATTTCCTGCGGCTGCTGCGTTGGCGACCAGGTGAGAGGTCCACTGCGAGCGGTCGGAGGGCAGCATGGAATCCAGTATGGGATCGTTCGCTTCTTTAGCCATGCGAACGACTCCTGTAGCAGATGCATACAGCTCCACACAGCCGCGGCTGCCGCAGGGGCAGGCCATGCCGTCGGGTTCGACGGTGAGGTGCCCTGCTTCGCCGGCCATGCCATTGTTGCCGTGCCAGATGCGGTCCTTGAGAATGATGCCGTTGCCGACGCCGGTGCCGAGCGTGAGCATGCAGAGCGAATGAATGCCGGCGGCGCGGGCGGAGCCGAGCTCGAATTCTGCGAGAGCGGCCGCGTTGGCGTCGCTATCCAGGTAAATGGGCTCGCCGATGGCATCTTCAATGGCGGCGCGCAAATGGAAGCCGTCCCATCCGGGAAGGTTCGGAGGATTGCGGATGACGCCAGCCGGCAGCTCCAGCGGGCCCGGACTGCCGACGCCGATGCCGGCCGAGTCGCCGTTGGGCTGAAAGCGGGTCCGAAGGGCGTGCACCGCGTCCTTGAGATCCCGAATGACGCGCTCCCGGCCCTGCGAAAGACGGGTCGGCAAGGAGATAAGCTCCGCAACCTGCTTGCCGGAGCGATAGGAGGCGACACGGAGATTCGTTCCTCCCAGGTCGACACCCAGCGAAAATTGACCTTCCACCGATTTGCTGGACACTTCTCTGATCATTTTGCCTCAAATCAGCAAAAATTAGCGCCGCATCTTCTGGTTGGTGTTGTAGGCTTGGCCCATTGCTTTTGACATCGCGCTCCGCATCCTTCCTCATTCTGGCAAAAGTGACGGCGGGACGGGGCCAGAATCCTCCACTCTACACCGGAGCGCCATGCAAAGTTTGCTCGCTGATCGAATCGGGATGCTGAGGCGGCGAATTTTCTATCAGGCATCCTGGTCCGGCGCGAGCCGGCAGTCCCGACAAAGCGCGGACGTGTGCCCCGCATTGAGCATGATCCAGTCATGGTTGCATTGTGCCGGGACACGCAGGAAGAGTGGCGCTCGTATTTTCCCCGAGAACGGCAGACCTTCATGTCGGTAAAGACAGACGATCGCGAAGAGAAGATTATGCGGCTCCTGTTGCAGCGGGGGTCAGCCACGATTGAAGAATTGCTGGTGACGGCGGACACCTCGGCGCCGAGCATTCGCCGCGATCTGAACCGGCTGGAGCGGCGTGGGCTGGTACGGCGGACGCACGGCGGAGCGACGCTGGTAGAGCCGCTGCTCTACGAACCATTTCGCTACGATACGTCGTTCCAGGCGCGTGAGCAGCGTGCCGCAGAGGAGAAGCGGCGCATTGCACTGGCGGCGGCGGACCTGATCAAGGAAAACGAGACGGTCGGGCTAACGGCCGGCACCACGACTACGCAGATCGGGCGCGCGATCCGCCACCGCATCAACATCAAGGTGGTAACGAACGCGATTAACATCGGGATGGAACTGTGCAATCACGCCGGCATCCGCACATCGATCACCGGCGGCGTGCTGCCGTGGGCGTGGTCGTTTTCGCTCAGCGGGCCGGCGGCGGTGCACTTTATCAACCAGGTGTACCTGGATAAGGTGTTCCTGAACGTAGTCGGACTGGACGTGGAACGCGGCGCCACGACGCTGGAAGCGGATGAAGCGGTGATCTTCCGCGCGATGCAGCGCCAGGCGCGCGAGGTGATCGCCGTAGCCGACCATACGAAGCTCGGCCAGGTGAGCCCGGCATTGATCTGCCCGGTGCAGGAAATCCATATGCTGGTAACCGATACCGGCGCGAGCAACGAGATGATTGCGCCCTTTGAAGAGCGCGGGATCAAAGTGCTGCGCGTGTGACGATTCGCATGTTTTCAGGAGGCTGGCGGAATGCAGAAGGGGTGTTTTGTAGTTCTGAGAAAAGTACGTGTGATGACAGCGGCCGCCGTGGTGGCCGCGACATTGATGGCCGGTAGCACCATGCTGGGTCAGGCGGTAAATGCCGGAGCCGCAGAGCTGGGGCTGATGCCGCTGCCCTCGCAGTTTGAATCGGGAACCGGCAGTTTCGCCCTGAAGCCCGGCATGCACGTAGGCTATATGCGCTTTCACAACGCGCGGCTGGAGGCCGGCGCCCTGCGCATGATGAAGCGGCTGCAGTTTGAGAGCGGTGTGCCGCTACCGCATGTGCCCCTCACTGTCGCAGGCGACGTGGCAACGGCGGGCATCGTGATCGATGTAGAACGGGCGGGCGAAGCAGTTCAGTCCGTGGATGAGGATGAGTCGTATTCGTTGACCGTAACGCCCGATCTGGTGACGCTTCGCGCGAAGACCGTGGTAGGCGCGCTGCGCGGCATGGAGACGCTGCTGCAGCTTGTGCAACTGAAGAACAATGCCGCGGTGATTCCCGCAGTGTCGATCAAGGATGCGCCGCGCTTTCTCTGGCGCGGGCTGCTGATCGATGTAAGCCGCCACTTTGAGCCGGTCAATCAGATTGAGCGCACGCTGGACGGCATGGCCATGGTGAAGATGAACGTCTTCCACTGGCACCTGAGCGACGACCAGGGTTTTCGCGCGGAGAGCAAGATCTATCCCAAGCTAACGTCACTTGGGTCGAATGGCGAGTTCTACACCCAGGCCGAGATGCGCGAGGTGGTGGAGTATGCACGGGCGCGCGGCATACGCGTGGTGCCGGAGTTCGATATTCCCGGCCACACAGTGAGCTGGCTGGTCGCATATCCGCAGCTCAGCAGCTCGAAGGGCCCGTTCCATCTGCCGGATGTTGCGGGTATTCACGATGAGGCTTTGGACCCGACGCGCGAGAGTACCTATACCTTTCTAAATCGCTTCATCGGCGAGATGGCGAAGATCTTCCCGGATGCGTACTTCCACATCGGGGGCGACGAGGTGAACGGAGAGGTATGGACCTCCAACCCGCGCATCGCCCGGTTCATGAAGCGGAAGGGCTTTGAAAAACCATCGCAGTTACAGACATACTTCAGCCAGCGAGTGGTGCGCATTGTGCTGGCGCATCACAAAAAGCCCGTCGGCTGGGACGAGGTGATGGTGCCCGGCCTGCCGAAGAGCGTGATGGTGCAGTCGTGGCGCGGTGTGGATTCGCTGGCCGCGGGCGCGCGACAGGGATATACCGGCATTCTTTCCGCCCCTTACTACCTGGACGGCATGAAGACCAACGAGCAGCACTACTTGGCGGACCCGATCCCGGCCGACACCACGCTGACCGCGGAGCAGCAGAAGCTGATCCTGGGCGGCGAGGTGTGCATGTGGGCCGAGCAGTTGAATGAGCGCACAGTGGATTCGCGCATCTGGCCGCGAACTGCGCCGATGGCGGAGCGCTTCTGGTCGCCGCAGGCAGACCGTGACGTGGTCTCGATGTACCGGCGGCTGCCGAAGATCTCCGTTGAGCTGGAGCAGGCGGGGCTGAAGCACCTCACCGGACCGGCGATGATGCGCCGCAGCCTCAGCGGGCAAGTGGACCCGACTGCGCTGACGGTACTGGCGAGCGTGCTGGAGCCGGTGAGCTTTGGCGAGCGCTCGGAGACGCAACACACTGACAGTCTCACACCGCTCGACCGGCTGGTGGACACGGTGGTTCCGGATCCGCCTTCGCGGTTTGAGATTGCGCAGGATGTAGATGCGGTGTTGAACAAGACTGCCGATAGTGCCGAGGCCAGGACGCGTTTGACGGCGCGTTTTGAAGAGTGGCAGCGCATTGCGCCGGCGCTCGCGGCGGAGATGCAGCAAAACCCGCGAATGAGCGATGCGGCGGTCCGGGCCACGCAGTTAGGCGAATTGGGGCAGATTGGGTTGGCAGCGCTCAGTGGCAGTGGAGCGGGTGATGCGCAGTCGAAAATCACCGATGCAGCTAAACCCGTAGCGCTCGTGCGGTTCACCTTCCTTGATCCGTTGAAAAAGCTAGTGAGCGCCGAGAAGTAAGAGAAGTGCGGTACACGGCAGGCCACCATTGCCGGTGGCCCTTTCCGTTGACCTGTTATTCCGCCAGCACAGCCTTCGTGAGGTTGCGTGGGCTGTCCACATCGATGCCTCGCTGCACGGCGCAAAAATAGGCGAAAAGCTGCAACGGGACAACCTCCGTAATGGGCAGCAGGTGCTCGCGGGTGGGGGCGACAGGGACGAAGTGCGTTGCCGCGGCGGCCACTTCGTCGTCTCCTTTGTTGCCGAGCGCGACCACCGTAGCGCCCTGCTTCTTGAGATCGTGCAGCAGTTGCACGCTTTTTTCATAGCGCACGACGGAGCCTGGCTCACCCCGGTCCACCGTAGCGATGGCGACGATAGCTGCCGTGGAGCCGACCAGCGCATTCGGGCCGTGCTTGAGCTCGCCCGAAGGATAGCCTTCTGCCTGCAGATAGGCTGACTCCTTGAGCTTGAG
>DASVAI010000121.1:0-5425 GCA_036376445.1 Acidobacteriaceae bacterium | reverse complement strand
AGCTCCGCAAAGGCATCGACGAATACCGCAGGAACACCGGCCGCTACCATATCGACGACGCCGAGATTGCCGCCGAGCGCCTCACCCTCTATCTCAAGGACTTCCCCGGCATCGAGAGCGTCACGCCCGCTGGCTCCCTCCGCCGCGGCCGCGATACCGTCGGCGATCTCGACATCCTCGTCACTGGCCCCGCCTGCGAGGAAGACGTCGTCTCCTCTGCCGTTGAATACACCGCCGCCTATCCACCCATCGCGCAGCTCATCGCCAAAGGGCAGAACAAGGTCAGCTTCAACCTGCGCAACGGGCTCCAGATCGATGTCCGCCTCCTGCCGCGCGCCTCCTTCGGCGCAGCGCTCCAGTACTTCACCGGCTCCAAGATGCACAACGTCACCGTGCGCCAGCGCGCGCTCAAGCGCGGCTACACGCTCAGCGAGTACGCGCTCGCGCGCCTTGATGACGGCGCCCAGGTCGCAGCCGCTACGGAGGAAGACATCTACCGCGCCCTCGACCTCGACTGGATTCCGCCGGAGCTGCGCGAGAACTCCGGCGAGATCGAAGCCGCCGCCCAGCACAAGCTTCCTCAGCTCATCGAAGAGCGTGACATCCGCGGCGATGTCCACATGCATACCGTCGCCACCGACGGAAAGAACACGATTCGCGAAATGGCCGAGGCCGGTATCGCCCGCGGATACCAATACATCGCCATCACGGATCACTCGAAGAACCTCGCCATGACTTTCGGGCTCGATGACGAGCGCGCAACAGAACACATCCGCGCCATCCGCGAAGTCGACGCGGAGATGGCAGGAAAGATTCGCGTCTTCGCTGGCATCGAAGTTGATATCCTCGGCGACGGCGCGCTCGACCTTTCCGACGAAGTCCTCGCACAGATGGACATCGTCATCGCCAGCGTCCATTCCCTCTTCAGTCAGCCGCGGGAAGAGATGACCGCGCGTATCCTCCGCGCCATCGAGAACCCGTACGTCCGCATCCTCGGCCATCCCACTGGCCGCAAGCTGCTGCAGCGCGATGCATACGATCTCGACCTGCCCGCCGTCCTCAAGCGTGCCGGCGAGCTCGGCGTCGCCGTAGAGCACAATTCCGATCCGAACCGCCTTGATCTCTGCGATCGCGATCTCCGCATGGCAAAAGAGCACGGGTGTCGGATCGTCATCAGCACCGACGCGCACCACACCTCTGCGCTGGAAAAGATGCAGTACGGTATCCGCCAGCTACGCCGCGCCTGGCTCACCCCCGCCGACGTCCTCAACACCCGCGGCGCAGACGACTTTCTAGCCTCCCTCCGCCCGCGTCCTTGAATCGTAATTTCAGTTGCGCGCCTGGTGTGGCTCCCAGGCATGCAGCCGGGGTATCCAGCGGCGCACATGCCTGCAATACTCCTCATAATCGGCGCCGAACTTCCTCCGCAGCGTCGGCTCCTCATAAAACATCACAAAGAGCGATGTGCCCATCACGGCCAGTATCGCTACCAGGATCGCAGTCAGGTCGGCTCGCCCAAAGACAATCCATAGACCTGCCCAGCCCGCGAAGAATCCCACATACATCGGATTACGTACGTACCGATAGAAGCCAACCACAACCAGTCTTTTCGGCGGAACCATCGGGGCCGGCGTCCCTCGCCCTGTCCATCCAAAGTCCCAGACGCATCGCAAAGCAATAGCAAAGCCTATGGTTGCGGGCACCGCAGCCAGCCAACGCCACCGTCCGGCGCCCGTCATGTCCACATGGAACCCAAGCCAAGCAGGCAGCAGCAAGAACCACAAAGCGAAAAATGCCGCACCGACGCACAGAGAAGCCACTGCCGTCGGCCAGCTCTCGCCACGACTCAGGCCCCCGTTTGCTCCAGCCACTCCGGTCGTCATCCCGCGCCTCCCCAACGCGAATCACGGATGGCATGAAGTATGAACTTCCCCGGGCAAAACCGGCAAGATGGTCTGCGGATCGTAACTCAATAATCCATCGACGTCCCGTTTCACGCATGTTCTAATTGCATGCCGAACAAGTAATGATCCGAGGTACATATGCGCCATCGCATCGCGCTCTTGCTCTTCCTTTGCCTGCCGCTCTCCTCCTTCGCTCAGCAGAAGCCGGGCATCACTCCCGATCGCGTCAACGCTGCATTGACACAGCTCGACGCCTACATCCGCTCCTCCATGGAAAAAACCAAGGTTCCCGGAGCCTCAGTCGCCGTCGTCTACAACGACCAGGTGGTCTTTCTTCGCGGCTATGGCGTCCGTAAGATCGGCGAGCCCGCAAAGATCGATCCCGATACCGTCTTCGAATTAGCGTCCGTATCCAAACCGCTCGCCTCCACCGTGCTCGCAGCGCTCGTCGGTCAGGGACAACTCAATTGGGACGACAAAGTCGCCGACCTGATGCCCGGCTTCCAGCTCTCCAGTCCCATCACCAGCCGTGAAGTTACAATTCGCGATTTCTTCTCGCATCGCAGTGGCCTCGCAACCGAATCCGGCGACTACCTCGAAGACCTCGGCTACTCGCGCCCTGAAATCCTTCATCGCATGCGCTATCTGCCGCTGCCCGGCACTTTTCGCAAGACATACGCCTACAGCAACTTCGGATTGACAGCGGGAGCGATCGCCGCTGCCACCAAGATCGGCAAACCCTGGGAGGTGATTGCCGAGAAACAGCTCTTCCAACCGCTCGGCATGAACTCCACCAGCTATCGCTTCTCCGACTACGAAAACCACGGGAATAAGGCGGCATTGCACGTCATGATCGATGGCCAGCCCGTAAACCGCTTCGTGCGCGACGCGGATGCAGAGGCTCCCGCCGGCGGAGCTAGCTCCAATGCCCGCGATCTCGCCCAGTGGGTGCGTCTCCAGCTTGACGGCGGCAAGTGGAACGGTAAACAACTCATTGACGCAGGCGCGCTTGCCGAAACCCATAAGCCGCAGGTCTGTCGTGTGCCCGCCGATCCGGCAAAGCCAGACGCATGTCCCGGCGATCAATACTACGGGCTCGGCTGGAATGTCGGAAAAGACGAGGACGGCAGCGCGCAATTCAGCCACAGCGGCGCTTTCTTTCTCGGAGCTTCAACCGCCGTCTACATCATCCCGGAGGAACACATCGGGATCCTCGCCCTTACCAACGCCTGGCCCGTTGGCCTCCCGGAATCGATCTGCCTCACCTTCATTGATTACGCGCACGGGGGCAAGGCGCGGCGCGATTATCTCCCGCTCATCGGCCAGATGATGCAGCAGATGATAACGGAAGCACAGAATGCCGTTCCCAACTATGCCGCACTGCCGCCTCCAAAGAGCCCCACAGCTGCCCGGCCGCTCTCCGACTATGTCGGCACATACACGAATGAATACTTCGGCACGCTCCAGGTCTCGATCGAGAACAACTTGTTGATCCTGCGCCTTCCGCCGCGCGGCGCCTACTACCAGCTCACACACTGGGACGCCGACACCTTCAGCTACTACTACGCCCGCGAAAACTCCAGCCGCGGCGGCGCAAAATTCTTTCCCGACAAGCATCAGGTGGTGATCGAGAACCTCGCGCCTGAACACAATGCCGTATTTACCCGGACGCAGCCCTCGGCAGCGCCTTAACGCCAGTCGTCGATCACGTAAGCATCGCTGCGACAATATCCCGGAATATGCGGCCGCTGCAGCGCCACACCCTGCGCGGTCGTCCGATAGCCGTGCGCTCGCATGCGCCGATACGCATCCTCCCGCGCCAGGTTTACGCCCGCCTCGATTGTCACTGCGCGCTCGGCGGCAAACGAATCGCACGCCTCCAGCAGCCGATCGAAGCGCTCGCCCGCCCCGTCGCCTCCACGCGCCGCTGCAAACTTCACATAGCACGCTGCAGTGCCGCCCTCCGACCCCGGCCCAGTGCAGCACACCGCAAATCCATCCAGCGTCTTCCCGCCCTTGCCGCCATACACCAGCACCACGTCTCCGCCGCGATGCTTCAGCAATGCGCCGATTTCTTCACTCAGGTCCAGCCCTTTCTGGATCCCCGATGCCAACCTCGCGCAGCCGCGGATCGCGTCCTCCTGCGCCTTCTTCGATAGCGCCGATAGCAATGTCGGCTGCGTCTGCGCTTTCTCCTCAGGCTTCCAGTGCATCAGCGCAGTCAGGTACTGGGGCCAGTAGCCAAACTTCTGATACAACCCGATGTGTTTAGCGCTGTGCGGAAACGTGAACAGCCCCGTGTGTTTCAGCCCCCACGCGTCGAACACCTTCATCGTCGACGCCATCAGCATCGACCCCACACCGCGATCCCAGTACTCCGGCAGCACCGTCAGCGGTCCGAAGAATCCAAACGAACCCCAGCGCGTCGCCAAGTTTGATCCGATCAGCTTGCCGTTGTCGCGCGCTGCCACCGCCTTCACGTGCTTGCCCTTCAGCCGCATTGTCATCAGCTCGCGACCTGCCATGAACTTCCCATCCGGCAGCCCGATAAACGTGCTGAACGCCAATCGAAATATCCGGTCCGCCTCCGCAATCTCGCTCGCCTTCAGCGGCCCAATCGTGATCCTGTTCTTTGAGGGCATCCTTGCCCACCTCCTTGGCTGCGCCAGTCGCGGAAATTCGTCACAGGTAGTCTTTGACCAATCGCCACCCCAGAGCGCCGTCATCCTAAGTGCTCGCATCGCGGCAAGTCAACGCTCAGTTGCCCGCTGTATCATCCCTGTGGCCCAATCCGGCAACAGCGGAGAGCCTCTCAATTCGCGTGAAATGCACAGCAATATTTCGGCTCTTGGCTGTCTCTCTGCTGTTCGTTGGTCGCGCCAGTCCCCAATCCGCGCCCGCCGCACAGCAGGATCGCAGCTTCAATCTCGGTGCGCCCGCTCCCCATCCCGAAGACCTCTCCGGCATCTGGGAAGCTCCAGACGGCCACGGCGGCGCGGTCGGCCTTCACCTCATCCTCGACACCACCACGCCCGCCGACACTCGCACGCTCGCCGGCGTCCCCCAGAAATGGCTTGGCCTTTCGGTCGGTCTCTACCACCGCACCGGCCCGTCGCTCCAAGCTCTCCAGGAGGGTTCGTTCAGCGATTCACCCCGCGGCGGCAGCGTTCATTTTCAGGGAGGTCGTCTTACCCTGAACGACGCCGACAATGACCTTGATCTCCGCCGCGTCCCCGGCGATCGCTGGGCTGGCCGCTTTCATCGCCACGATTTCGACGCGAACGTCACCCTCAGCCGCCCGTCGCAGTCCAGCTCGCCCCAGCCCTGGATTGTTGGTGTATGGAAGACCTCCAGAGGCGTGGAGACCACATGCCTTCACATCGCGCAATCCTCACCCGGCGCATTTCTCGCATGGTCGGACACATTGAGCGCCATGGGCGCCGCCCGCCAGCCACCGCAGGTCGCAAAGCCTCCCTACTCATGGGAACGCTACGGTGATCTCGCAGCCGTTGAGCCCGCCG
>DASVAI010000116.1:0-3006 GCA_036376445.1 Acidobacteriaceae bacterium | reverse complement strand
CGGCGGGGAAGACGGGGAAGGGGGCGAGCCTCGAAACCCTGATGACCGCCGTCATGCTGCACGAGGGAACGCATGTCGCGCAGATGCCAACCTACGGCGAGGCCATCCAGCGCATTTCCGATCGCAATCATCTGCCGCAGGACTTCAGCGACGACAGCATTCAGCAACACTTTGCCGACAACAAGGAATTCACCGCCTCGGTGGATCGCGAATCCAGGCTCCTGTTCGATGCGTGGCATGCGAAGACCAGGCGGGACGCGGTGGCGCTCGTTCGCCAGGCGAGAATGGCGATGAAGGCGCGTTATGCCAAATGGTTCACCAGCAAGGACGCGTACATGGCCGACGCGGAGCCTGTCTGGCTGACGCTGGAGGGCTCGGGCCAATGGCTCGCTTACACCTGGGAAGTGGACCCGCATGGCGGGCGCGTTGCACCGGCTGATATCCTGCCGGGCTTTGAGAATGATCGTTACTGGACGCAGCGCGAAGGCCTTGCCGCCTTCCTGGCCCTCCAGCGGCTAACGGGCTCTGAGTGGAAGAAGCAGGCGTTCCATTTGGGGCAGATGGACATCCTGCAGATGCTCGATGAGGCTATCCGGGTTTAGCCGGACACCCGCTCGGTGCGGTCTTCAGCCGTTGACGACGACGGCAGCGCTGGAAATGGAAATGCCGGTGCAGGCGCTGGCCCGCTCGGCGAAATTCTCTGCCAGATGGCTATGCCATGCGCGTGCCGTTTCGGTCACCGCACGCTGTGCCGCCATTCTCTCCTCAACCGCCCGTCGACGATAATAACGCTCGTTCGATTCCACTTGTCCCCCTCCGCCACGAGAAGAAGCGGAACATCACCCCTACGGGGTAAACAGATGGTTAATATCCACAGCGACTAGGTCGATTCTTTCACAATGTCGATTCGGGCCCGAAATGTACCAGGGCGGGACGTTGCGTGCCTTTCGAGTGACACAAAGGCGCCAAACGCAGACCATCGATGAAACCTAACGATTCGCCGCTCGTTGGAATCGCAAATGGTTTCGAAGGAAGGCACTATGTTGAGCTCGCTCGAATCCCGCCGCGCTCCGTTCAATCCGAATAGCCGGGGGTATCACGCCGTCTATCGCGCTGGGGAAGTCAATCACTGCCCAGGTTGCGGTCGGACGCATTGGATCATTGGGCGTGTGTCAGCGGAATGCGCGTTCTGCTCGACGGCGCTGCCGCTGATCGATGCGCTGACCCACGGACCTGCTTCAGCTCCGGTGTTCTGGAGTGGCACTCGTCCAAGCTATGCGGAATTGAACGCAGCCTAGATCCGGCCAGTATTGAATCGCCGATGCGCGTGGGCCCTGTGCTCACGCGCATTTTCTTTTGCGATTGAACGGCTTGGCGGTCAGTCGTGGCGATGGACGACGCGCGCTGGCGATCCGCGCCGGTTCGGCATGCGCGTGGGCCGGTGGCGGTCCGCCGTGCGGCGCTGCGTCGGCGCCCGATAGGGTCCGGCAGCCAGCGCAGGCGGAGGTGCCTTGACCGAATCCAGCAGCTTTGCGCCTGCGATGAACACCACGCCGGTGCAGGCGACGGCGAGCAGCCAACCGCCCCATCCGGGATACGTGTCAAGATAGTGCCGGCCACGTTCGACAGCACCAAGGGCGATGGCATAGATCACCAGCCACGCCTCAAAGCGCGTCTTGATCTGGAACAGCCTGCCGATTTTGCTCGCCATATCCATCGTTAACGTTTGAACGTCGCAACGGCAGTTTTGAGCCGGAAAAATTCTAAAGGATAGGGTTAATTTAATATTCACTTCCGTCCCGTTGCGGGACCGAGCGCGGCGGCTAAGTGAGTTCGGCCAGATTCAGCGCTTGCAGAAGCGCTCTACGAGCCCGCTCGATGTCGGTGATCAGCGCGGCATTTTGTAGTTCCCGATGGTGGATCTGCTCGGGCCAATATTGTCGAATCACGTCGCCAATCACGTCCAGCTTTTCGTCATTCACGAGGAAGCGCGGATCGACGGTCGACGGATCCGCGACGACGCGAAGGCGCAAGCAGGCAGGGCCTCCACCGTTCGCCATCGACTGCCTGACGTCGACCACCTCGACGCGGCGGATCGGGCCATTGCCAGCGACATGCTGCTGCAGCCACTGCCAGACTGACGGCGTATCGCGCGCTTCTCCGGGGACGATCAGTGTCGGCTCGCCGTCGGGTGGCGTCACCAGCTGCGCATTGAAGAGGTAGGATTTGATCGCGTCGGCGAGCGGCACCTCCGCCGCCGGAACCTCGACATATTCGAAGCCCGGCACCCGGGCATCAAGCGGCTCGATCAGTGCCTGCTTGTCCGCGAAAGCGAGCTCGTGCGCGAACAGCACCCGTTCGTTGGCTACTGCGACGACATCGTTATGGAAGGCACCCGCGGCAATCGCCTCTTCGGACTGTCGCGCGAAGATCACGTTTTCGGGATCGAGCCCGTGGATTCGAGCAATCGCTTTCGAGGCCTCGATATGCTGCCGGGCCGGAAATGCCCCCCCACCAACGCCATAGACGAACACCTCGATGCCGCGCTCGGCGTGGGCCGAAGCGAGGCGCATGTGGTTCGCCGCCCCCTCGTCGCCAAACGCGGGCGGCACGGGCTCGTGCACTGAGAAGGCCTCCGCCGCGAAGGCCAGCCTGAGCTGCGCCAGCGTATAGGGCCATTCGTGGCTTCGGTGCGGCATCGTGCGGAGATTGGCGACGGTGAGGTGGCACTTCCCGTCTGCAGTGTCGGGGGACGGCGAGACGGTGGCAGCGTTCGCTGCCCACATCGACGACGCCGACATTGCATTTGCCGCCAGGACCGGATCCGCCTCATCAATGGTCGTCCCCAGCTCGGCGAGCCAGCGCCGGTCGGGCCGCGGCTGCGGAAGGAAAATGCCTTGGCTGAGACCAAGAGCGAGGTTCGCGCGCATCTTGTGGAGGCCCTGGAGCGCAGCCGCGCGGGGCTGCGACACTTCGCCCGCGTTCCGGGTCGAGGCAAGGTTGCCG
>DASVAI010000095.1:0-2239 GCA_036376445.1 Acidobacteriaceae bacterium | reverse complement strand
GATTTTGCAGGTGGGCAGCTACAAGCTGCGCAAGAAGCGCATCTTCAAGATGGCGCCGCTGCATCATCACTTTGAGCTGATGGGGTGGTCGGAGTCGAAGGTGATTGTGCGGTTTTGGATCGGGGCGCTGGTGTTTGCGTTGTTTGCGCTGACGACTTTGAAGCTGCGCTAAGTCTTATCCGGAAGCTCTCCTTGACATTCTACATATTGCCGCGCTAATGATGTGTAGAACGTCATAGAGAGGTACGTATGCCTGCCGCAAAATCAGACCTTTTGCAGGGAACGCTGGACATGCTGATCCTGAAGGTGGTGGCTCTGGGTCCGGTGCACGGCTATGGCATCTCTTTGCGCCTCCGTCAAATCTCGGGCGATGTGCTGCAGGTGCAGCAGGGTTCTCTGTATCCGGCGCTGCATCGATTGGAAAAGCGCGGATGGCTGATGGCGGAGTGGGGCGAATCGGAAAACGGCCGCGAGGCGAAGTTCTACCGGCTTTCCGCAAAGGGCCGGGCGCAGCTCGTTCAGGAAGAAGCGAGCTGGCGGCGGCTTGCGGGAGCGATCGGGCTGGTGCTCGAAACATCGAGCTAGGAGGGTGCCATGTTGTGGCGTCGCAGGCCGGCCAGGCGCAATCGTCGCGAGGATCTGGAGCGTGAGATCGATTTCCACATCGATGCGCTGGCGCGTGACTATGTGGCTGCTGGAATGACGCCGGAGGAAGCTCGTCGCAGGGCGCGCATCGAGTTTGGCGGACGGGAACAGACGTCACAACAGCTTCGCCAGGTTCATGTGTCCGCGCTGGCCGAGGCAGCGCGCAGCAACTCGCGTGCCGCCTTTCGTTTTTTGAGGAAGGCGCCCGGTGTTTCGCTCGCGATTATTTTGACGCTGGCACTCGGGATCGGCGCGAACACGGCCGTTTTCTCCGCCATCGATGCCGTGATTCTGCGCCCGCTGCCGTTTCCGCAGGGCGATGAACTGATGGCGCTGCGGCAGTACAACACCCGCACGAATGAACCGTGGACGTTCACCGCGCCGACGCGCCTCGAAGACTGGAACCGGCTCAATCACACGTTTCAGGCGATCAGCGGCTATTACACGGAAGACGAGTCGGAGACGTCGGGTCCGCTTCCCGAGCGGCTGGAAGAGGCGATGGTCGCGCCGCGCTTTCTTCAGGTGTGGGGGCTTGCGCCAGCGCTGGGCCGCGACTTTACGCCCGCGGAGGAGCACTACGGCGGACCGCATGTCATGCTGATCAGCGACCGACTGTGGCGCCGGCGATTTCACTCGGATCCCAACGTTATCGGCCGCCAGCTCCACTTCGGCCACGCGACAGCATCGATTGTTGGCGTCCTGCCGGCATCCTTCCGTTTTTCCGATTCGGATGTGGACCTCTTTGAGCCGGGCCCGCCGGATGCGCCGGTCTCGCAAGATCGCAGCGAAACCTGGTATCGGGTGATCGGCCGGCTCAAGCCCGGTCTCACGCAGGCGCAGGCGCTTGGCGATCTTTCTCAGGTGCAGCACCTGCTGGGGCTTCAGTTTCCAAAGACGGACCGCGATCTCGGCATTCAGATCGAACCGCTGAAGTCGGTGATTGTGGGAGACGTGGGCAGCTCGCTTTGGCTTCTCTATAGCGCCGTCACGCTGTTGCTGCTGATTGCCTGCATCAATATTGCTGCTCTGCTGCTTGCCCGTACCGCCGATCGGGAACGCGAAATCTCACTTCGCTTCGCGCTTGGAGCATCGCGCCGCACTATCATCGCGCAACTGCTGAGTGAAGTGTTCCTTCTTGCGGTAATCGGCGCCGCGACGGGTGTTGCGCTTGCTGCCGGCTCGGTACAGCTCTTCCATCACTTTGCAAGCACATTGCCACGCGCCGGCGAGATCGCGCTCAACTGGCGTCTCCTGCTCTACACGTTTTTGAGCGCTTTGATTGCCACGCTGCTCTCCGGCCTTTTTCCCGCGCTGAGGGGCACACGCGGCGACCTTGCGCACAGCCTTGCTCAGTCGAACCACACCCAGGTCTCTGCCCATAGCGGCCTGCAGTGGCTGCTGGTGGGAGTACAGGTTGCGTTCGCGGTTACGTTATTGGTGGGCGCGGGTCTTTTGCTGCGCAGCTTCGAGGAACTCGGCCGTGTTTCGCCGGGATTCGACGCATCGCATGTCCTGACGCTGCAGATGACCGGCAGCTATGCCGAGACGGCGGATATGAAGCGGCTGCTACAGCGCGTTGACTGGGACCTGGAGA
>DASVAI010000093.1:0-2979 GCA_036376445.1 Acidobacteriaceae bacterium | reverse complement strand
AATCCAAAGGTGCGGTTTCATTTCACGCCGACCTATTCCTCGTGGTTGAACCAGGTGGAGATCTGGTTTTCCAAAGTCGAACGGGATGTGATTGCCCGCGGAGTGTTCACCTCCGTTGCCGATCTGGCTCGCAAACTGCGCAAGTACATTCGCGCTTACGGCAAGTCAGCTAAACCGTTCCACTGGACCTACAGTGATGCCAACCGCAGAGTCCGGCCCGTGGTGACGATATGACCGGGACAGTCCACTAGCCTGTCTTTCGCAGTTGGGGCGGTCCGAGGCAGGTAAGCCATTCAGAATCAGTAGAGGGGTCTAAAAGGTCTTCACCACAAGGATGGGCTGTGCTGGGGGGGTATCAGGCCGCGTGGAGTTGGCCATGCGCTCGTAACGGAAGTGATCGCGGATGTTGAAATGAAAATAGCGGCCTTTCGATTCCGCCCTGAGAAATGCCTGATACTGGGCAGCCGGAACCTCAAAGTAGCGATACACTTCGCCGGTGTTGCGAAATCGCAGATACAAGATCCCCTTGGCGTCTTCATACGCTGCCGCGGAGAGCATCTTCGATTCCAGCGCTGTCCATTTCATATCGTTGGCGCCTCTGTTCTGCAGGACTGGTCCTTTTCGCGTGCACCCGCCGGCTGCTGAGATACAGCCATTGGCAACTGCGACGACTTGATCCGCGGTGGTGGCTGCGGTGGAAGCGTGATACCGATCTCCTCCATCAATGCCCGCACATCGGCCTCCGGCTGCGTGTGGCGTGGCAGCACCAACCAGCGCCCGTCCAGCAGCGGAATCCACACCTCCACCATCTGAATCGTGGAGAGCTTCTCGAACACCGATGCCGGCGTCAGACCAGGCGCATGGATCATCAGCCCATTCTTCAGCGTCACCTGTAGACAGTACGCAAGGAATGCGATGAGCACATGAGCATCGGCGCGGTGTTCCAGTTGATGATAAATGGGCCGGATACCCAGTTCGCTCTTCAGCGATCGAAACACGCTCTCGATCTGCGTCAACTGCACGTATCGCGTCCACAACACCGCCGGATCTTCGCCGGTGAGATTACTGCGCAGTAGATAGTGTCCATCGCGCTGCTCGGCAGCCTTGAGCTTCGTCTTGTCCGTGTGAAAGGTAAATGTGGATCTGGTGACCTCTTGATCTTTCCCCGGAAGTTGAATCTTTACGAATCCGAAGGCGCGGCCCGCTTCCTTCTTCGCCGCGCCAATACGCAGCAACAGTGGATCGCGCTTGGGCAGGCTCTTTCGCATCACCCGCAGCCTGCGCAACAGTCGAGCCAACCGCTTCCGCCGCATCGCGATTTCCTTGGCCTGCCGTCCGCTGCTTTTGGCCAGCACATACAGTTCGCCTTCATGCCCGTACAGTTTCACCTCCACCGAGTCGCGCACCTTCTGCCACGGCAGATCGAGCCACTTCTTCTCATGCTGTTGGATGCGTCCTTTGGGCGTGCCCACCAGGTAGAACGTCTGCCGTTCCGGATCGCGCATCTCCTGGAGAACGGCCTCGCTCGGTATCCCGCGATCCATCACCCACACGCGGCGCGCTTTGCCATAGGCCGTTTCGATCTTGGACAGGAACTGCCGCAGCGTGGTGCAATCGGCCGTGTTCCCGTTCATGACTTCATAGGCCAAGGGAAAGCCGTCGGGCGTCACCACCAGCGCGATCACCAGTTGCACGCAATCCGGGCGTCCATCGCGGCTGTAACCGCGCTGCGCCTTGGGATTCTGTTCCATCTCCCCTTCGAAGTACGTGCTGGTCAGGTCGTAGAGCAGAACTTCGAAATCGGCTCCGAACAGATCAGCCCATTTCTGCTTCAGGTAGGCGAACAGTTCCTGCTTGTGTTCGAGCACGCGATCCAGACACCGGTACAACCGATCCTTCTCCGCCACTTCAAAGCCCGTCCCCAACAACTCATCCATGGCGGAGTTTACGTACCATTGGCGATGCACGCTGAGTTCGCTGCCGGGATCGAGCAGGCGATTGACGGTGAGCAACTGCAGCACCTTTTCCCAACTCACTGTTTCACGGCCTTTGGGGAGACGTTGCTGCCAGAACTCATCCAGTCCCAGTTGCTGCCAAAGCTCACAGGCGAGCCAGCAGTTACCGAAGATGCGCGGGCGCTTCAGTTCCAGACCGCTGAGCCGGACTTGAATACTATCGATGGCATCGGCGGGAAGGTCGCGGTCGTCGGGAAACAGACTCAGGGAGGTGAAGCGCTGTTCGGCTTCGTCGAAGACGTCGAGAGTCTTTCGCCAGGCCACCTGCTGCTGATCGTTGATTTCGCCGAGGTAGAGAACGGTGCGCTGAGCAGTTTTACCGCCGGCAACGCGACGGTTCTCAACCACGCTGAAGTAGCGATGATCCTTACCGTCCTTGCGTCGATTGGTGCTGCGGAGAAACATGTCTCAGCAGCAGGATGCCAGAGATCGAAGGCCCCGAAAAGAGGGTAGGTCTTCACCTAGCCCGTTTGGACAATACCCGCGTTGAAAGCAAACCGAATTCTCCTGCCCCTACGCCATATCTTCGCCTTTAAGTGCGAAAGTCAGGCTAGCCTCAAAAACTAATTGCCACCGTGTAGTTGGCCTGATTGCAAGCGAGGTAGTCCGACCCCACTTCTCATCGTCGGGCGTTACGCCTAAACTGGACGGGGCCCGGCCTAACGTCTGGCGTCTCACGACTTTATCCGAGGTGCCCGGCGGCCATCTCGGCAGCACTGCTCGTTGCTACTTTCTCAGCAACGCCGGCCAGTTCAGTACCAGGCTGAGTGTTCGCGCTACGGATTCAGGCGTTTCGAACATCAGGAAGCGTTGCCCGTCCCTGGTGACCGCATACTGGTCCCAGAGCGCGTTCACCGGAATCCTGCTCCGGAAGAGAGGTCGGGGAAGCCCGGTCTCCAGACCGCCTTCCGTTTTCACTTGCACCGACGTGATAGTCCCGTCCAGCGCCAGATAAAACAGTTCC
>DASVAI010000089.1:0-14093 GCA_036376445.1 Acidobacteriaceae bacterium | reverse complement strand
CCCACCCAGATCAGGCTATTTGAGATGTACGCAGATCCGGTTGCTTATCAGGCACACCTGCAATCCACGCATTTCAAGAAATACAAGAGTGAAACCACCGGCATGGTGAAGTCTTTGAGGCTCATCGAAACCGAACCGCTTCTGCTCGGCGCAAAGTAGAGGCTCAGGGCCTGTCCGCGTCCGCGTGTTCGCACCTGGAATGCTCTTGGCCCCTTTTTACCGCGGGATTGCCCGTGCTCAAGCAGATAAAAATACTAGTGCAATCGTGGCAGAAAACGATTTGGCATCTATAGTGAGGACCGGAGGAGAGACGGATGGATCGACGGCGTTTCATGCTAATAGGGGGTGCGACGGCCACGGCGCCGTTCGTTGCTCGTGCAGCAACGGCATGTTCCTTTTTCGCAAATGCAAGAGAAAACGTTTCTTCCGCGCAGACGCCGCTCCTCTTCGGTGCCGACTATTATCCCGACCAGACACCGGAGCACCTGTGGGAAGACGACGCGCAACAGATGGCCGCGATGGGTATCACAAATGTGCGCGTCGCCGAGTTTGCCTGGGCGCTCATGGAACCATCCGAGGGCCGCTTCGATTTTGCGTGGCTGTCGCGCGCAATCAACATCTTGCACGCGCATGGGATCGCGGTGTTCGTCGGAACTCCCTCGGCGGCGCCGCCACCGTGGCTCACCGAAAAGTATCACGAGATCCTGATGGTCAACGAACATGGCGAGACGCTGAGTCCGGCCGCTCGGCGCTTTACCTGCCCGACGAATCCAACTTACCGGCGGCTGTCGTTGACGATCGCGGCCGCGATGGCTAAGCAATTTGCCGAGACACCGGGGGTCATTGGCTGGCAGATCGACAATGAGTTCACGCTGGGCAGTTCCGGACGCTGCTACTGCAAGTACTGCCGCACGGGATTTCAGCAGTGGCTGAGCCAGAAATATCGCACGCTGGTTGCGCTGAACGAAGCCTGGGGCACGGTCTTCTGGAGCAATACGTACACCGCATGGGCACAAATTCCCGTTCCCCTGCCCTCCGGCGCGCCTCCGAATCCGGGACATGCGCTGGACTATGACCGCTACCAGAGTGACGCGAATGTATCCTTCATGGGCGAGCAGCTGGCGATGCTGCGTAAGCAGTGCCCCAGGCATTTCATCACCACGAACAATGTCTGCCAGGTGGAAACGATCAACATGCGCGATCTATACCGCGACCTGGACTTTGTGGCGTCGGATAATTATCCCGGGTTTGCGGCGATCCACTGGAACGGCTCGGACTCGGGAACGGATGCGGCGTCGGAAGTGGTGGCATCGGCGATCGCATACGGGCACGATCTTTCGCGTAGCGTAAAGGACGGCAAGCCATTCCTGATCATGGAAGAGCAGTCGGGTAAGGCAGGACAGCCGATCTTTTCGCCGCAGCCGGAGCCGGGCCAGTTGCGGTTGTGGTCCTACCAGGCGATAGCGCATGGCGCGATGGGCATCAACTACTTTCGTTGGGACACGGCGAACTTCGGCGCAGAAGAATACTGGCACGGACTGCTGCGCCATGATCGCTCGCACAGCCCGGGGTTTGAAGAGATTCAGAAGACTATCGCGGAGCTGAAGGGTCTGGGACGCGAGGCGTTGGAGGCCCGCTATGACGCTGCGCTGGCGCTCTGCTATGACAATGATGCGGCGTGGGCGCTTGCCATCCAACCTGGCCAGCCGAAACTGAAATATGGCGGCGAGATCGGTGCATGGCATGGCGCAATGGCTGCTTCGCACGCGGGCGTCGACTTTGTGGACGCGACGAAGGACCTTTCGCGCTACAAGGTAGTGTGCGCGCCGGCCATGTACATCGTATCGCGCGAGCAGGCGGAACACATTCGCACATATGTGCAGGGTGGCGGCACATTTATCGCGGGCTTCCGGCTCGGCGTAAAGGATGAGCACAGCCGGATTGTTGACACGCCCCTGCCCGGCCTGCTGAGCGACGTGATGGGCGTGGAGCTGATCGACTATCAGCCGATTTATTCAGAGAAGCAGACGGTAGAGTTCAGAGCCACGCTCGCGGCGCCGAATGCGGAGTGCCATGTGTGGGCCGACATTCTCGACCCGAAAAAAGCCGAGGTGCTAGCGAGCTACACGGGTGGAGCGTACGCCGGCAAAGCAGCAATCACCTCGCACAGCTTCGGCAAGGGGAAGGCCATCTACCTGGGCGCACATCTGGAACCGGCGGAACTGGCGCGCGTGATGCTCATGCTGATATCGCAGGCCGGAGTGCCGCGTTCGATTGAAGCGCCGCCGGGTGTGGAGGTAACGACGCGGCGCACCGACCAGCAGGCGTGGACGTATCTGCTCAACCATACGGGGCGGGAGCAATCTGCCACTCTGCCTGGCACGTATGTAAATGCGCTGGATCGCTCCGCGTTTTCAGGGCCGGTGCGGCTGGAGCCCTATGGAGTTCGGGTGTTCGTGAAGAGTTGAATCCCGCGATTCGTTCTGCTCAGGATAAAGGCAGTCCTCATTGGGCTCATTCGGTGCGCAGGGCCTGCGCGGGGTCCAGACGTGTGGCGCGCCACGCGGGCATGATGGAGGCAAGCGCAGCAGTAGCGCCGAGAACGAGAACGACCGTGGTGAAGACGGTCCAATCGAAAGGGCTCCTGCCATAGAGCATGGAGCGGACGAGCTGCACGACCAGGACGCCACCGGCCAGGCCGGCGAGCAGCCCGATAAAGACCGGCGCAAGTCCATCGGAGAGCGTGAGGCGCATGACTTCCGCGCGCTGCGCGCCAAGCGCCATGCGGATGCCGAGCTCTGTAGTGCGCTGCGTGACGAGATACGACAGCACGCCGTAGAGGCCGACTGCAGCGAGCACCAGCGCGATGATCGCGAAGGCGAGGACGAGGATGGAGTTGAACTGGTCCTGCTGTGTGGCAATGCCGATGTGCTGGCGCAAGGTCATGACATCGGAAAGGGCTAGGTCAGGATCGAGTTGGCTGAAGATTTTCTGGATGGGCAGTGCGAGTGATTCGACGTCGACACCAGGATTGCCGCGGACGGCGAGGCTAGCGCCGCCGAAATCGCCTCTGAACAGCGGCTGATAAAAAGTCGGGCTCATAGGCTGCGTGATATTCCAGCGCGTGTCGCCAACAACGCCGACGATTTCGAACGGATGACCCTGTGGCCCTTCGATGTTGATTCGCAAATGGCGGCCGATGGGGTCTTCGCCGGGAAAATACTTTCTTGCAGTGGACTCGCTGATGATGGCGACGTAGGCACGATCGAGGCGCTCGTCGTTTCGAAAATAGCGGCCGCGGATGAGAGGAATCTGGAGTGCGGCGAAGTAGCCCGGATCGACGCCGCGGCGCATGAGGTCGATGCCCTGACCTTTCGGCAGGGGCGGATGTTCGGGAATGCTGATGAGATTGTCGCCGCCCCAGCCTTCGCCCGGAAGCGCGGTGGAGAGACCCGCTCCTGCGACGCCGGGAAGCGCGCGAACGCGGGCGAGAAGCTGTTCGGCAAAGGCGTTCTTCTGGACCGGCTCCTTGTAGTGCACGTCGGGAAGACTGAACCCAAGCGTGAGGACGTTATCAACGGCGCAGCCGAGATCGCGGGTGCGGAGCTGTTGATAGCTCTTGAGGAGCAGGCCAGCGCCGAGGAGGAGCACGACAGTGAGAGAAACTTCCGCGGCGAGGAGAGCTTTGCGGAGACGAGCGCGGCTGCGGCCGCCGGAGTGGGAGCGCGAGGAACTTTGCAGGGACTCAATGAGCTGTCCGGCGTGCAGACTGAATGACGGGACGAGACCGGCGGCGATGCCGCTGATCGCGGAGATCGCGAAGACAAAAGCGAGAGCCCACCAGTTGAAGTGAATCTCCTGCGCGCGGGCGATTTCAATCTTCGAGTGCTGGAGCCAAAAGAGCGCGGCCCAGGCGAAGAATAGACCCGAGGCGCCGCCCGCGACGGAGAGCACGAGCGATTCGGTGAGGTGTTCGCGGATAAGACGCCAGCGGGTACCGCCAAGCGCGGCGCGGATGGCGAGGTCTTTCTGCCGAGCGGCGGAGCGGGCGACGAGAAGATTCGCAACATTGAGGCACGCGATGAGCAGCACGCAAAATGTGGCGGCGAGCAGGGCGTAGAGAGGCGTCTTGAAGTCTTCGACAGTGGAGTCAAGCAGCGAGCGTCCTACGGCTCGTGTGTGCACGCTGGGGTCCGGATGTGCGAGCTTGATATGGCGCTGCACGGTGTCGATCTGATTGACAAGACCGGCGAGTGTTGCGCCGGGGGCGAGGCGCGCAACGACCATGAATTCGTGGTCCTCGAAGGTATTCATCAGGAAAGTCCCGGCTTCGTGCGAGGCGGCGGTCCAGAGCTGGTTTTTGGAGTCGAAGTTCCAGTCGAAGGACGCGGGCATGACGCCGATGACGGTGTAGGGCTTGGCATCGAGGTAAATGGATTTGCCGATGATGGCGGGATCGGCAGCGAAGCGGCGATTCCAGAAACTGTTCGAGAGGATGGCAGTGGATTGTGCGTTGGGCTGATCGTCGGACGCGAGAAAGTCGCGGCCGAGCGCCGGGGCAACGCCGAGGACACGAAAGAGGTTCCAGGAGACCCAGGCGGCACGGATAGATTCCGGCAATTGGCCGCCTGATGCGGAGACGTTGTAGCCCTGCCAAGGGGAAAAGAGCGCCATCTCCGCTGTTTTCTGTGTGGCGCGCTGCCATTCGTGGAACGTGCCGCCAGCGACGGGATCCCAGGGCGTGGGGCTGTTGCTCACGGTGTCGCTCTCGTAGAGCGAGACTAGGCGTGAAGAGTTCGGATACGGCAGCGGATTGAGCAGCACAGAGCGGACGACGGTGAAAAGCGCGGTCGTAGCGCCAATGCCGAGCGCCATAACGAGTATGGCCGTGATGGTGAAGCCCGGTGTGCGGGCCAGCGCGCGGATGGTGTAGCGGAGATCGCGTGCGAGGTTCTCGAAGGGCGCGACACTGTTCTGCTCCCAGAGCTCTTCATGCACGCGACGTTCAGATCCAAACTTGATGCGAGCCCCCCGTTCGGCTTCTTCCGGGCTGAGTCCGCGGGCGATGTTCTCGTCACGCTCTGCTTCCATGTGGATGGCGATCTCGCGGTCGAGGTCGGCGTCGTGGCGGCGGCGGCAAAAAAAACGCAGCAGGTTCATGCGAGGGTCTCCTATTCGGTGCGGAGGGCTTGTACGGGATCGAGACGCGCGGCGCGCAGGGCAGGGAGGAGACTGGCGATCAGCGCGACCAAGGCAAGACCCAGAATCGCAGCGACATACGTGATGGCGTCGAACGGCTTGACCTGATACAGGGCGGAGGCAAGATAGTGGCTCATCAGAATGACGAGCGGTGCCCCGGCAACGAGTCCGATAAGCGTGAGCCAGAGACTACCGCGCAGCACCATCCACACCACCTGGCTGCGCTGCGCGCCGAGCGCCATCCGGACCCCGATCTCCGCAGTGCGCCGCGCGACGCGATACGCGAGCGTCCCGTAGATGCCGGTGGCGACGAGCGCGATAGCCAGCAAGCCGAAGCACTCGGCGAGACGCGCGAAGAGAATCTGCTGCGAGATGGAGCGCTCAAACTGCTCCTGCTGCAACATGGGCTGGAGAAGCGGCAGGTCGGGATCGATCTGGCGCACCGCGTTCTGCGCGACGGGAAGGATGGCTAGTGCATCGCCGGCAACGCGCATTTCGACATGCATTTCGCCGACAGTATTGGCGTGTGTATATGGCATCCAGAGCATGGGAATGGTGTGCTCCGTGATGCCGGTATACTTATGATCCTTCACGACGCCGACGATCTGCGCGTGCTGGGTCCAATCGCGCTTGCCGATGTTGTGGCCCACGGGGTCCTGGTTGGGAAGAAAGCGCTGCGCGAAGGTCTGGTTGACAATAGCGACGCCTGCAGCATGACGTGTGTCCGCATCGGCGAAATCACGGCCGGCGAGGATTGGAATGCCGAGCGTATGGAAGAAGTCGGGACCAACGTTGTTCAAGCGAATCAAGCCCTGCTCGCCGTCGGAGTTTGGCGGCTTGTGTCCGTCAATCATTGGGACGCCGTCGTTGTTCGACCAGCCGGAACCGGGGCGATTTTCAGAGAGACTGACGGCTTCGACACCAGGAAGCGCGCGGAGACTACCAAGCAGGCGCTGGTAGAAAGCGATGCTTTCATTGACCGTGCGGGCCTGCTGCGGGTTGATGCCGAAGGCGACGAGGCCATTGCTCTTGAAGCCGAGTGGCGTGTTTTGCAGGTTGCTCAGGGTGCGAACAAGCAAGCCTGCAGCGACGAGCAGCGTGAGGCAGAGCGCCATCTGGAGCGCGACGACAACGCGGGCGCTACGGGAGTTGCCAGCAGACCGATTCAACACAGCAGACGCGCTTCTCAATGCGAGTCCAGTGCCACCGGCAAGCGAGACATGGAGCGGCGCCAGGCCGAAGAACAACGCGGCGAGCACGAGGACGGCGAGTGTGAACGAGAGTGCAGTGGTATCCGGCGCGAGGCTGGAATCGATCTGTGCCCAGTGGGCCAGCGCATGCGTCCCGACACCGGCGAAAAACCATGACAGGGCCCCGGCGGCCGCCACGAGCACGGCCGACTCTGCAAGCAACTGACGGAGTAGTTGCATAGAACCTGCGCCGAGCGAGAGGCGGACGCTGAATTCACGCTGGCGGCTGGCGTTGCGCGCGATGAGCAGCATGGCGACGTTCGAGAGAGCGATGAGCAGAACGAGCGCCACCATGGCCATCATCATCTTGAGTGGCATGCCGTACTGTTCTTCGTAACCGGGAAATGCTTTGGCGGGATGGAGAGTGAGCACAGGCGGTTTTTGCCCTGGTCGCGGATTGATCCCAATAAAAGCAGCCTGCGCTAGAACAGTTTGCGTCTGCGCGAGAGCTTGCTTTTGCGAGATGCCCGGGGCAAGACGCGCGAGCAGCCGTAGGCACCACCAATTAGGCTGCGCGAGGTAGGTCTTGCCATCGACAGCCGGTGTCCCCCACGCGTTCAGCTCACGGCGGGACTGGAGCGGAATCCAAAAGTCGACAGAGTTGCCGGCCTCAGTACCTTCAAAGCCCTCTGCGGCGATGCCGACTACGGTGAGCGGCACGCCTTTGATATAGAAGGTGCTGCCGAGTACATCGGGCGAGCGGGAGAAACGGCGCGACCAATAGTTGTAACTGAGGACGATCACGGGCGCGTGCTGCGCTTCGTCCTGCGCACTAAAGCCCCGGCCTCGTGCGATATGCACGCCAAGGCTGGAGAAGAAGTTTCCGCTGACCATATCGCCTTCGGCGACTTCGGCGCTATTGCCGAAACGCACGGCGACTTTGCCGTCGTTGCTCAGCGGGACGTAGGCCATCACGTCGGAGAGCGCGTGATCCTGACGGCGGAGCGCGTCATATACCGGCCAGGAAAAGGATGAATCGGAGTCTCCGGTGTTGCTAGCACCGTCGGGCTGGCCGTCGATGTAGAGATAGAAGACGCGGCCGGGATCGGCGACCGGAAGCGATTTGAGCAGCACTGCATTCATCACACTGAAGACGGCCGTATTCGCGCCGATGCCAAGCGCCATGATGAGGACCACCGTGACGGCGAATCCGGAGCTCTTTGTCAGGGAGCGCAGAGCGTACTTGAAATCGCGCAGGATACCTTCGAGAAATGCGAATGAGTTCTGCTGCCAGAGCTCTTCATGCACGCGACGTTCAGAGCCAAACTTGATGCGGGCCCGCCGTTCGGCCTCTTCCCCGCTGAAGCCTCGAGCCATGTTTTCGGCGCGTTCGGCTTCCATGTGGGCGGCAATCTCGCGATCGAGATCGGCGTCCTGACGGCGGCGGCGAAAAAAGCGCAGCGGATTCATTCTGTACCGCCTTCCGTTACTTTTTCGCCCGTGTGCTCGCCCATCACGAGCGCTATGGCGCGCGCCATGCGGCGCCAGCGGCCAGCTTCGAGCGTGAGGCGGCGGCGGCCGGCCTGGGTCAGGCGGTAGTACTTGGCCTTGCGATTGTTTTCGCTGGCGCCCCAGTAGGAGGCGAGCCAGCCGCGGTTCTCCAGACGATGCAGCGCGGGATAGAGTGAGCCCTGTTCGACCTCGAGCACGTCTTCGGAGCTGCGCTCGATGACTTTGGCGATGGTGTGGCCGTGGGCGTCGCCGGTGGTGAGCGTGCGCAGGATCATCATGTCGAGCGTGCCCTTGAGCATGTCGCTGGAGAGCTGCTGATTGCGGGTCATTACGGCGGCTGATCCTCCACTCGGAGTTCTATGGAAGAGGAGTGTACACCACTCGAGCTTCTATGGGAAGCACTGGCAAGCTCAGCCGGCGTGGCGGCTTAGAATCGAAGTGATGGCGACCGGGGCAGTACAGGCTGAGGTAGTGGCGGGAAATCAGAGCGCGGCGGAGCACGTTTGGCTGCGCCGGTATGCGTGGTTTGTCCTCATCTACAGCGTACTGGTGGTGCTGTGGGGCGTGGTGGTGCGCGCCACTGGTTCAGGCGCCGGCTGCGGCGACCACTGGCCGCTGTGCAACGGCCAGGTGATCCCGATCCATCCAAAGCTGGCGACGGTGATTGAGTACACGCATCGCATGATGAGCGGGCCCTCGGAGGTGCCGCTGATTGTGCTGCTGCTGGTGTGGGTGTATCGCGCAACGCCGCGCGGGCACCTGGCGCGGAGCTTCGCGGTGGCCGGGCTGGTGCTGACCTTCACCGAAGGACTGCTGGGCGCGCTGCTGGTGAAGCTGGGCCTGACGGCGACGAGCACCTCGCCGCTGCGGCCACCGATGCTGGCGCTGCACCTGTCGAACACACTGGTGCTGCTGGGGTCGCTGGCGCTGACAGCGAATTTCGTAGGCAGGCGCACAGGGGTGATGCGGGGCGCTGTGCGCTTCGCGCATAAGCTGCCAGCGATTGTCGGTCTCGCGGCCGCGATGGTGATTGGGATTACGGGGTCGCTGGCAGCGCTGGGCGATACGCTCTTCCCTGCTACTTCGCTGCGGGCTGCGTTTGCGGCGGATTTTTCTGCATCGTCGGAGTGGCTGGTGCGGCTGCGGATTTTGCATCCGCTGAGCGCAGCGGTGGCGGGAGGGTTCATCCTGTGGCTGCTTTGGCGCACGGTGTTTGCGCCGAGCGATGGCGAGCATCGGCGGCTGGGTTTGTGGCTGGCGGGGCTGCTGGCGCTTCAATTCGTGTTAGGCGCGCTCGATGTGCTGCTGCGCGCGCCGGTGTGGATGCAGGTGCTGCACCTGGCGGGGGCGGATGCATTCTGGTGTGTGCTGGTGGTGCTGACTGCGGCGGTGACGATCACTCAGGGGTCAGGGATCAGGGATTAGGACCAGTGGTATCCCACCCTTCCCCTTCGGCGCTGCTCAGGGTCAGGATGGGCCCCAATTCTGTGATGGTCATGGTCACGTTACCGGGTACCCCTCCCCCCTGCGGTGTGGCGGGTTGGCCTGCGAGTCTCTTTGATTCATCGATATAGCGGCTGTGTGGGTAGCTAAAAATGTCACAACAAAGGACTTACCCATAAAAATGTCTTGAGAAAGGACTTAGCAGTCTCTCTTCGCTCTGGATGGGAGTGAAAATGAAAATGGCCCGCGGCGATGGCGGGCCATTTGTTTTTTGTCTCTCTTTCTATTGTAGCGAATTGGGTGAAGTGAAATGGCAGGTTTTTGCCGAAATGTTTCCGTCGCGGTTCCGAATTGGGACCACGCTGAAGCTCAATTGAACTGAAAACAGGAGAGCCCGTCCCGGCAAGCCGGCATGGGCTCTCCCTCTGTTCCATCCGTTAAGAACTGGAATTGACTTTTAGTGTGGGTGTAGTGTCCGGTCGCGGTATTTGCGGCAGCCTTCCACCAATGCCGGTTTCGATAGCAGCAGTCTCGACAGTCGCGGGCCTCTCCGATTTCTCAGGGCCGCTGGCTGGCAAGGTTTCACGATTCGTATCTGAAATTGGTTGTTTCATTTCCTCTCCCAAGCCCTCCCGGCATAATCGAGAGGGGTTCGAAACTCACCAGGCTGCTGGGGGAGCAGCGCGTAGGTTCTTATTTCTTCGGTCTTGGCATGGAGCTGTTCACCGTAAGCGTCGGGTTGGTGTCCGTGATGCCATCGCTGATCGAATACTCGTGGGGACCAGTTGGCGCGTTCGGCAAAATGCCGTGAACCTTCTTCCCATTATTTCCACCCGAAGCTCCGTCCACGTGAAACTCGCCGTTGGCGACGATGCCATTGAGTCCAGTGACATGCACCTTGTTTGTAGCAGTGTTTTCCCATGTGACCGACGCGCCCTGATCCGCGCTGCCACCATCCTGCACAATGATCGAAGTAGCCATTGAATTTCCCCCAAAGATCATGGTTTGTGCTGCGCTGAAGGTAGAAGTTGCTGGTAGCGCGGGTTTGAACGGAGATTATCCAGTCCTGCGGCCTTCGCGACGACCGACGGTGGATAAGCCGCAGCCAACGCCTTGCCCAGCCACTCAAGTGCGGGCCCCGTCTGATGCAACTGGTTATATAGCAGCGCTGCGTTGAACATGAGTTGACTATCTGTATGGTTGATTGCCAACGCGCGGTTCATAAAGTCGATGGCCCGCGGTGCGTCACCCAGCATCGAGTACATTCCGGCGATGTCGCCCAAAATGCTCGCGTCGTTTGGAGAAGCACTGAGTTGCGCTGTTGCGAGTTCGATGCCCTTTTTGTAATCGCTCGCGGACTCAGTGCGACGACCGCCATAGTACTCTGCATCTCCCAGTGCGGACCAGGTACTGTACGCATCCGGAGCAAGCTGAAGCGAGCGTCGAAACTCCTCTGCGGCTTCAGCGAAGTGGCGGATCTGGAACAGCGCGGCTCCGAGGTTGCTGTAGGCATCTGCCGTCGGGTGCAGTGCTATCGATTTCTTCAGAGCCTCGACTGTTTCATCATCCTTGCCCTCAGCGGATAGAGCAGCCGCGAGGTTGCTGTATGACCGGAAACTCTGTGGGTCCTTTTCAGTCGCGGTGAGGAACATCTGTTCGGCTTTGGGGTAGTCTGCGGTGCGGAAGTAGAAACCGCCGAGCTGATCGTAGCCGCGCCAGTAGTTCGGGCGGAGGGCGATGGACTGTTTGTAAACGGCCTCGGCTTTGTCCGGCTGGTTCAACTTCTCGTAAGACTTAGCCAGCCCGATGGAGGCGCGGTCGTTGGCAGGCTCAAGCTGCAGAGCCTGCTGGTACTCGGCTGTAGCTTCAGCCGGTTTTCCGGTCTGGTCGGCAAGTTGAGCTAAGCAGATATGTCCATCTGCGCCAGCATTGCCGAGCAGGACGGCATCTTTGCAGAATTTGCGCGCTTCCTCAATGTCTGCTGTTTGATGTGTGTTCTCGTAGGCGTAAAGCCAGGCTTCACCCAAGCCGCCTTTGGCGGCGCCGTAGTTGGGATCAATTCGTAACGCTTCCTTGAACATGGTCTGCGCGCTTTTGAAGATGGCCGGGGTGTAGGCCTCGAGCAGATAGCCGCGCCCCTGGAGGAAGTACTGGTAGGCCTCGGGGAAGGTGGTGCCGTGAGCGGCGAGGGCGCGCTGCTCCTCGGTGCGGAGCGGGATGTTGAGCGCGGTGGCGGTTGCGGTGGCGAGCTGGTTTTCGATCGAGAACATGTCGCTGACCGGCGCGGTGACGGTGCCGGTGGCGAGGACGCGGGGCTGCGATGCTGACTTGTCTGGCTGCGAGACAGTATAGGCGGCGTGGACGAGGTCGCCGTCGCGGGTGAGCTTGATGGCGAGACCGGAGGTGGCGCCGAGCTCCTTCGCCGCGTCGGCCAGGGTGATGACCTTGCGGTCGTGAAGCTGGCGTGCGGTGAGGACGGCGACGTCATGATTGACGCTGAGGGCGGAGAGGCGGTCGGCGAGCGAGTCGGCGAGGCCGCGGCCGTAGGAGATGAGCTTGGTGTCGGATGCGTCGGCGACGATGGGCGGCAGCACGGCGAGGGTGCCGGCGACGGTGGCCGCGGGTGCGGAGGCGGTGTTGGCAGGCGGGGCGGGGCGCTTTTCCAGAAAATGGTTGGACCAGGGGATGATGACGGCGCAAGCGATGCCGAAAATGGCCCACATCAAGCCGCTATTGATACGCCATTTGCGGTGCGCGGGCTCGGCCGGTGCGGAGCCGGCAGCAGCCACTGGTTTGGAGCGGACCTGGTCGGTGTGGTGGAGGTCGTAGACGATCTCATGCGCGGTCTGATAGCGGTCGGCCGGCAGCTTGGCGAGCGCACGGCTGACGATGGCGGCATACGCGGCGGGCACCGCGGAACTGAGCGGGCGCGGCGGCTGGTGGAGGACCTGGCCGATCATCGCGGTGGGGGTTGGGGCGGCGAAGGGGTGATGGCCGCTGCTGAGCATCTCGTACATGACAACGCCGAGCGCGAAGATGTCTGAGCGGCGGTCGGCAGGCTCGCCGTTGAGGATTTCGGGGGCCATGTACTGCGGAGTGCCGGCGAGCATCCCGACCATCGTGAGCGCGGTGGCGGTCTCCATGTTCTCGTCCACGGCCTGCTGGGCGAGGCCGAAGTCGAGCAGCTTGACCTGTCCAGGATGCGTGCCGGAGGCGGCCAGCATGATGTTCTCCGGTTTGATGTCGCGGTGCAGGATGCCTTTGTCATGTGCCGTGGCCAAGGCGGCAGCCGCCTCGGTGGCGATGCGGTGGAACTCATCGTGGGAGATGGGCCGGGTGAGACGCGAGCGCAGCGTCTCGCCCTCAATGAACTCCATGACGAGCCAGACTTCGCCGCCTTCGGTGAAGACGTCGTAGACGGCGGCAATGCCGGGATGATTGAGTGCGGAGGCGCGTTGGCCTTCGTGCAGGAATCGCTTGCGATCAGCCTCGGAGGCGCTGCGCTGCGTGCGCTTGAGGGCAACGAGACGGCGAAGGGTCGTGTCGCGCGCGCGGTAGACCTCGCCCATGCCGCCGGCCCCGAGGCGGGCTTCGATATGGAAGCGACCGGCCAGGACGCTGTCGACGCCAGGGAGTGTGCGGGCGCCGGGGCTCACGTCACGTTCGAGCGGCGCAGGCTCTTGCATTGCGGGGTCAGTCTCCGGGTGGGGACTCTCATGTTAGGCCCCGAGACGCGTCGGGACAAGTATCTGATTTTGACAGCGATGCTGTCCGGTGGCTATAAGCGAAAGCGATTACATTGCTGTTGCTGTCGGTGAAAGGACGCCTTGATGACGCTTCGGTCTCTCCGCTGTGCCCCTCTGCCCTCCGTGCTCGTATTTGGCGCACTGCTGCTGCCGTCCATCGCCGGCGGCCAAGCCACGAAGTACCCGGATGCACCCCCGGTTCTGCTGGGCGCGGCATGGTATCCGGAGCAGTGGGACGACGCGACCAACCAGCGCGACCTCGCGAGCATGGAGGCGGCGCACATTCACCTGGCGCGCGTCGCGGAGTTTGCCTGGAGTTCAATGGAGCCGTCCGAGGGCCAATACGACTGGACGTGGCTTGATCGCGCCGTCGATGAAGCCGCGAAGCATCACGTGTACATCGTGCTGGGCACGCCCACAGCGGCGCCCCCGGCGTGGCTCACCACAAAATATCCCGAGACGCTGCGCGTGGACGAGAACGGTAAGCGCGACGAGCATGGGAACCGCGCGCAGTTCTCCTTTGCGAGCACGAAGTATCGCGAGCTCGCGCACGGGATTGCGGAGGCGATGGCGAAACGGTACGGGCACAATCCGAACGTGGTGGGCTGGCAATTGGACAACGAGTACGGAGAGGACTCGTTCGATCCTGACGCGCTGGCGCAATGGCATGCGTGGCTGAAGAACAAGTACGGCACGATCGAGCGGCTGAACACGCTCTGGACCACGAAGTACTGGAGCCAGACCTACGACAACTTCGACGAGATACCGGCACACTCGAAGGAGGAGAACCCGGCGCTGCTGCTGGATTGGAAGCACTTCGTAAGCGAGACGTGGAAGAGTTATTCGGAGAACCAGATTTCGGCGATCCGGCCGAATGCCGATCCGCGGCAGTTCATCACGACAAACACCATGGGATGGTTCGACGGCTTTGACAGCTATATCGTCCATAGCGTGCTGGACATCGCCGCATGGGACGCCTATGTGGGTGGTGACAATGGCGGCG
>DASVAI010000088.1:0-6042 GCA_036376445.1 Acidobacteriaceae bacterium | reverse complement strand
CACTGTCCGCCCGGCAAGCCCGCAGGATGGCCGCGCCGGCACTCTCATCGAGATCGCTGACAGCGGCCGAGGCATCGCGCCGCACGTGGAGAAGAAGCTCTTCCAGCCTTTTATGACCACCAAGGGTGAGCGCGGCACCGGACTAGGCCTCTGGGTCAGCCTCGGCATCGTGCAGAAGCACGGCGGCACCGTCCGGATCTCAAACAGCACTGAAGGCGATCTTCGCGGCGCCATCGTCCGCGTCTACCTGCCCGAGCGCTCCGCCCAAGCCAAGGCGCAGGAAGAAGACGATATGCCGCTGATTGCGCCCCCCTTCGAAACCGCCGAAGAGTGGGCGGCAACATCTCTTTCGCAGAACGCGTAACTCTGGCTGAAGCTAAAGCGAAGCCACCGGCAGCAGCATCAGATCCTCCACCAGCCCTACTTCCTTCTGCACAAAGGGCTCAGCGTAGCGCACTCCGGCCAATTGGCCGTAGTGTCGCGCCTCGGCGAATGTGCGCTCGCGAATCTCCTCTTCCGGCACAAACAGCGCGCTTCCCCGGTCGCTGTTTGCGTACTGCGAGCGGTAGGCTGTCAATGCTTGATAGCGCTGTTCGGCGAACATCGTGATGTCCACCACAAACGTGGGCCGCACGTCCGCGTACAGGCTCGCATAGATCACCTTGTATGGTCGATGCGGCGTCGTGCCCGTATCCACCCGTGCCAGTCCGCTCAGGAAACATGCTTCGTAGCCCAGCGTCGCGGTCGTGTAGTGGTCCGGGTGCCGCCCCTGCCAATACGGCAGGATCACAACACGGGGCCGCAGCTCACGCAGCACGCGCACAACCTTCAGCCGGTTTTCATAGCTATTCTCGACGCGCCCGTCCGGCAGATCCAGCGCCTGTCTCCAGCGCACGCCCAGGATGCGGCCCGCCTCCTCCGCCTCCGCCGCGCGCTCCTCGGAAGAACCGCGCGTGCCTGCCTCGCCCTGCGTCAGATCCAGGATGCCGGTTTCCAGCCCCAGCGACCGCATCTTCAGCAGCGTGCCGCCGCAGGTCTGCTCCACGTCATCGCGATGCGCGGCAATCGCCAGGATGTCCACCAGGCTCTGCTCCGCCTTCGCTCGAGTGCTCATCGTGGCTAGTAGGTGGTGTTGTTCCCGTCCGACGAGCCGTCCATATACGCCACGTCGGAGACGATTCCCGTGACCGTCACCTGGCTATTGTCCAACTCGGCAAAATCGGTCGTGCGGTAGATGTGCACCTGGCCGCCTTCACCCACGTAGATCTTGTGCAGACCCTCCACATCGGCAATGCCCGTCAGGTCGCCGATATATCGATCCACCCTCGCCGTCTTCTTTGCGCGGTCAAACCTGGTCAGGCAGCCGAACTGCACGTCCTTGCCTGCGCTGTTCTGCCCAAATCGCTCGCCATTTTGACAGTGAACCGCCCCGATCCACAGCGTCTCGTCGTCGGCGAAGGTCATCTTGTTATGTGTGCCGTCGCTAATCGCGTATTGCGCCGTCACCTTGTAGGCGCCCACGTCCACCACGCTGAGATAGCCTGCCAACAATCCATCCGGCTGCACCTGCTGCCCCGCGACATAAAGCGTCGACGCATCCTGCAAGGCATTCGTCGCTCCTCCCGGGACCGGCAGCACGGCGCCTGCCTGCAGGTTCAAACCCGCCGGGCCACCCGTGTTGTTGTTCAGCGCGGTGCTGGAAATCGGTATCGTCACGATGCCGGACTGCGTTCCGCCGCACTCCGGCCCGCAGTTCAGCACAAAAATCTTCTGTCCGTCCGCGGAAAACACCGCCTTTGATGGGCGGTCGAACTCGCTCTTCGGATCGGCCACCCGGATCACGCAGTACTTCGGCAGCGTCTGCGGCTCACAATCCTGGAAGGTGCCCTGCCATTGCGCCGGGCTCGAATACAGCGCCTGCTGTGCTGTCGTCAGCTTCACCAGGCTGTAGACGTCATTGCTGTTCTGCACGAAACCCAGCACCAGCGTGGCGTTTGAGTTCATTGAGACCCGATAGATCCCCGGCACGTTCATCAGCAATTGGCTGCCCAGCGCGACGTCGTACACCATCATCGCGTGCGAGTTCTGGTTCGCGCCGACAAAGTAGTCCTGCTTGTGCGATCCGAAGATGCTGGTCGCGATATCGCCGGAGGAGATGATGTTGTTGTTCATCTTCTCCCCGGCATAGTTGATCGACGCCAAGCTACCGTCGCCAGACGCGTACACCAGCCCCGACTCCTCCTCGGGAAGATTCTGGATCGTCACCGGGTTCGCGCCGCTGTAATTGCTGATGGAAAATCGCCCGTTCGGATTGTTGAACGGGTGCCGGATGTCGTAGAACGCATCCATGAACTGCAGCGACCCCGCCGGGCCATCCACCGCCACCAGCACGCGCTCCTTTACCCCGCTCGGCGGCAGGGTGCGGCCAGCGAAGTAAAAGTTCTTCCCGCAGCCAAAGAGGGTGAACGAAACCGCGACAGCGACGAACGCAGTAACGGCCAGGGACAGGCGACTTCTCTTCTTCAAAATGCTTCGGACCTCAACCTAGAAAACGGCGATCTGCGTTCGGCAAGCTGAAGTATAACAAAGGGTTTGCCGTCGCCGCCTGCCGCTCCGCGAGGAACCGCATACGTGCACGTTGTACCTGCGCCTCGTGCACCTCCTCCTACGTGCATGTTGCACCTCCTACGTGCATGTATTGATACGCCCACCGTGCTCCCCTCCAATGATGGCGCGATTGCACTTGCGCTCTTTGCTAGCATGAAAGGATATGTCTCGCCTCTCGTCCATCTTCGCCAACAGAACCGTCCTGTGTGACGGCGCCATGGGCACTGCGCTCTATGGACGAGGTGTCTTCCTCAACAAGTGCTTCGACGAGTTGAACCTCACGCAGCCGGAGTTGGTCCGCTCGGTCCATGAGGAATACCTCCAAGCCGGCGCGGAAATCATCGAGACCAATACCTTCGGCGCGAACCGCTTCCGTCTTCAGCGATTCGGATTGCAGGACCAGGCACGCGCCATCAATCAGGCCGGCGCGCGCGTTGCCCGCGAGGCCGTCAACCAGCTCAAGGACAAGCAGGCCGGCAGTGCGTACGTCGGCGGCTCCGTCGGCCCGCTCGGCGTTCGTCTCGAACCGTTGGGCAAGATCGCGCTCGACGAAGCGCGCGCCGCATTTGCGGAACAGATCGAAGGACTCGTCGCCGGCGGCCCCGGTGTCGGTGTCGACTTCCTCATCATCGAGACCATGCCTTCTGTCGTCGAAGCCGAGCAGGCCGTGCAGGCCGCCCTCGAAACCGCTCCGGACATACCTGTCATGGCGATGGTCACCGTCGATGAGGATGCGAACTGCCTCGACGGCACGCCCGCGGAAGTTGCCGCGGCTCGCCTTACTGCCGCCGGCGCGGACGCCATCGGCGTCAACTGCTCGACCGGACCGGCCACCGTCCTCACCGCGATCGAGCGCATGCGCGGCGCCGTCGACCTTCCGCTCGTCGCCATGCCCAACGCCGGTATGCCCCGCAACGTGGATGGCCGCAACATCTATCTCTGCTCGCCGGAATACATGGCCAGCTTCGCGCGCAAATTCGTGCGCGCCGGTGTGCAGTTAGTCGGCGGCTGTTGCGGCACCACGCCAAACCACATCCGCGCCATGAAGTCCGCCATCCGTGCGATGGATGCCCAGCAGACCGCTGCGCCGGGCCATACCCGCGCCCCCATCGTCACGGAAACTCCGCCCGCGCCACTCGCCGAGCGGTCCAGGATCGGCAGCCTTGTCGCTGCGGGCGAGTTCATCACCCTGGTCGAGATCGTGCCGCCCCGCGGCATCGATTGCAGCAAGGAAATCGAGGGCGCACGCATGCTCGCCGCCACCGGCATCCATGCCATCAATGTGCCGGACTCCCCCCGCGCCTCCGCCCGCATGAGCGCGCAGAGCCTCTGTATTCAGATACAGCAGCACACCGGCATCGAGACCGTACTGCACTACACCTGTCGCGACCGCAACCTGCTCTCCATCCAGTCCGATCTGCTCGGCGCGTCGTCGCTCGGTTTGCGCAACATCCTCTGCCTCACGGGCGACCCGCCCAAACTCGGCAACTATCCCGACGCCACCGCCGTCTTTGACGTGGACGCCATCGGCCTCGTCAATGTCACGAATCGTCTCAATCACGGGCTCGACATCGGCGGCAATCCCATCGGAGCATCCACCGGCTTCACGCTCGGCGTCGCCGCCAATCCCGGCGTGCCCGACATCGACAACGAAATCCGCCGCTTCGCCTACAAGGTCGAAGCCGGCGCAGAGTACGCGATCACTCAGCCCGTCTTCGATCTCCGTCTGCTCGAGCAGTTCCTCCGCCGCATCGAAGACTTCCGCATCCCCGTCATCGCCGGCATCTGGCCGCTCACCAGCCTGCGCAATGCCGAGTTCATGAAGAACGATCTCCGCGTCTGCATGCCCGACGAGATCATGGCCCGCATGGCCGCTGCAGAAACGCCCGAAGCCGCCCGCGCGGAAGGCGTCCGTATCGCGCAGGAGATGCTCGCCGCCGCGCGCTCCATGGTGCAGGGCGTGCAGGTCAGTGCCCCCTTCGGTCGATACGCGCTCGCGTTCGAGATCGTGCGTCAGGTGCTGCCGCAGGAAAGCGCTCTGCCCGCATAAGCACGTTCTCCGGCACTGTAGAATGCCGCTACCGTTCCGGGGGTCATTGCGAATGCGCCTTGCGTCCTTGCTGGCTGTGCTGCTCATCATCTCTTCCGCATCCTTCGCGCAGAACACGCAGCCCGCAAGCATCGTCGCCATCCGCGACTTCTACCGCGCCGGGCTCGAGCGCAACGGAATCATCGGCAGCACGCTCGTGCTTTTCGACAACGGCCAGGTCATTCTCGACGAGAAATACGGGAAGCAAAGCCTCACGCCGGCCGTAGCCGTCAATGACCAGACCACCTATCACTGGGCTTCGGTCACGAAGACCTTCACCGGCATCGCCATCATGCAGTTGCGCGATCGCGGCCTGCTCTCGCTCGACGATCCGCTCGTCAAGTACATCCCCGAGTTGCAGAAGGTCCACGATCCCTTCGGGCCCATCTCCGAGATCACCATCCGGCAAGCCATGTCGCACACCAATGGCTTTCGCGACGCCACGTGGCCGTGGCACGTTGGCCCGTGGGAGCCCTACGAGCCTACGCAGTGGTCGCAACTCGTCGCCATGATGCCCTACACCAGCATCGACTTCCGCCCTGGTACGCAGTACCGCTACTCGAATCTCGCAGTCGTCTTCCTCGGCGAAATCATCGAGCGCCTCAGCGGCGACAACTTTGAGGTCTACATGCTGAAGAACGTCTTCGGCCCTCTCGGCATGACGCACAGCTACTACGACCGCAGCCCCTACACGCTGCTTCCCTTCCGCTCCCATAGCTGGGACCTGAAGGACGGCAAGCTCAGCGAAGATGAATTCAACTTCGACAGCGGCATCACGCGCTCTAACGGCGGCCTGAATGCGCCGCTGCCGGACATGCTGCGCTATCTCCGGTTCCTTATCGGCAGCGATCCCGCGCATCAGGCCGAGTACGACAGGATCCTCAAACGCAGCTCGCTCGAAGAGATGTGGCGGCCCATCCACTCCGTTCCGCCTGACGATGACTTTCCTTCGCGCCCTGGCGCTAAGGACGATGTGGCTGCCAGCTTCTTTATCCATAGCGATCGCGACATCCGCCTGGTCGGCCATCCCGGCTGGCAGAACGGCTTTCGCAGCCAGCTCAACTTCGACCTCGACCACCGCCGCGGCTATCTTGTCGTCTACAACACCGACGCGCAGGACAAAAATCAGAACACACGCAGCTTCAACATCCAGCTTCGCGATTACCTCATCGACCACTTCTTCACCGCGCCGTCTTCCCAGGCCATACACTAGAAGCACGCCATGGCGAAGTTTGAAGACTCACTCAAACGGTTGGAAACAATCGTTGCGCAGCTCGAAGAAGGCGACCTGCCGCTCGAGGACTCGCTGAAGCTCTTCGAGGAAGGCATGCGTCTCTCCGCTGTCT
>DASVAI010000079.1:0-7170 GCA_036376445.1 Acidobacteriaceae bacterium | reverse complement strand
GTAATCCGGCTGGACGCTCTGCTTTGCTTTCTGCTTCTTGTCTTCGTGGGTGACGAGCAGAGCTTCGATCTGCAGCAGCAAGTCGTTGGTATTCATCGGCTTGACGAGCATCTGGTCGGCGCCGGCGCTCTCCAATTCCTCGCCTGGGATGGGAAATGCGGTGAGCATGGCGATGGCAGGGTCGTACTCGGCTTCACGGGCGGCGCGCACTACTTCGATGCCGGCGCGCTCGTTTTCCATGCGCATGTCGGTGATGACCATGTGATAGGCGTGGGCGCGCAGCTTGGATTTGGCCTCTCTCGCAGAGGCTGCGGTCTCCACATCGAAGCCTTGAATCTCAAGCACCGCTTTGAGAGTAAGCAGGATCGGGAGCTCGTCATCGACCAGCAGAATGCGTCGTTTCATTGGGTAACTTCCTTAGAACAACATACCAGCCGGAGCCCGGTGGATGCCGGATTTCGCATCTCCAATAGACTGGGAACGTGGAAGGATATCACGTTGAAAACTTCGGCTGCCGGGCGAGTCACGCGGATGGCGACGCGCTGGAGGCGGCGCTTCGCCGCGGCGGAGGAACGTCCGTGTCGCCCGAATATGCCACCCTGGTGGTGCTGAATACCTGCGCGGTTACAGCGGAGGCAGAGAAGACAGCGCGAGCGTATCTGCGGCGCGTGAAGCGCGTCAACCCGGCAGCGCGCGTGATCGTGACCGGCTGCTATGCGCAGCGCGCGCCGCAGGAGTTGGCAAGGCTGCGCGGCGTGGATGCTGTGATCGGCAACAGCCATAAAGCGCTGCTTGCGGAGATTGCGGAGAGGCTCGAATTGGCGTCAAATGACGCTGCCTTTGTGCCGCTGGCAGCCGTTTCCAGCGCGGGTGGCGTGCCGGTGCTGGCGGATGATTGCTTTGCGCACGCGAACCTGGCGGCCGAGGACCTGGCGGCCTCTGCCAATACACGGCCAAACCTGAAAGTGCAGGACGGCTGCGCGAACCGCTGCTCGTTCTGCATTATCCCGACGACGCGGGGGGCGAGCCGGTCTGTACCGCTGGAGGTAGTGCTGGAGCGCGTACACCGGTTTGTGGATGGCGGCGGCAGTGAACTTGTGCTCTCCGGCATCAACCTAGGGCGCTGGGGCGCGGACTTCGAACAGCGATTACGGCTGGAGGATCTGATCGCCGCGATTCTGCAGCAAAGCCGGCTGCCGCGGCTGCGGATCAGCTCCGTAGAGCCGATGGACTGGAGCGCCCCACTGCTGGCGTTATACCGGCAATACGGCAGAGAGGATGCGGCGCCCACAGGACCGCGGCTGGCGCGGCATGCGCATCTGCCGCTGCAGTCCGGCGCGGATGCGATTCTGCGCGCCATGCACCGGCGCTACCGGCCGTGGCACTACGCGGAGAAGCTCGCGGCAATCCGCGAGGCAATGACCGAGGCGGCGATCGGGGCGGACGTGATGGTGGGCTTTCCGGGCGAGACAGAGGCCCTGTTCGAGGAGAGTTACCGGCTTATCGCGGCGCAGCCCTTTACCTACCTCCACCTGTTTCCGTTCAGTGCGCGGCCGGGCACGGCGGCCTGGGCGCTGGCCAAGGAGAAGCCGGTGCACGGCGGAGTAGTACGAGAGCGAATGGCGCGGCTGAAGGCGCTTGCCGACGAGAAGCACGCGGCCTTCCGGCAGATGGTGACGGCGAGCAGAATGCCCGTCGTCACGCTGAAGGCGGCGGAGGAGCACCGGGGGCGGGGAACCACCCCGGCGCTGAGCGATCATTTTCTTCCTATCGAAATTGAGGGTGAATTTCCCGCGAATCAGATGCTTTGGGCCGGTGTTTCTCATCGAACCGCTAGCAGCACCGTAGGGCGTACATCTCATCCCAATGGACGAGAGCCCATTTTGGGCCGGCTGGTATACTCGTCCAGCGAGGGTGCGCCCTCGACGACTTTGGAGGAATCCCATAGCACTCGATAAACGATCGGCCAAGTCCTTTATCCGCACCAACGACCGCATCCGCGCGAGAGAGATCCGCGTCATTGACGATCAGGGAGAGCAGCTCGGCATCATGCAGCCGTTTGAGGCCCTGAAGATCGCCCGCGAGCGTGGCCTGGACCTGGTGGAAGTCTCCCCGAACGCAGTGCCGCCTGTGTGCCGTATTCAGGATTACGGCAAGTTCCTGTACGAGAAGGACAAGAGCGACCGCGCTGCGCGCAAGAAGCAGAAGGTCATTGTGGTGAAGGAAGTGAAGTTCTCCGTCACCGTGGATGAGCACGACTACCAGACGAAGAAGAACCAGGCGGTCCGCTTCCTGAACGAAGGCGACAAGGTGAAGGCGTCGCTGCGCTTCAAGGGAAGGCAGATGGCTCACCGCGAGTTGGGCTACGCCATCATCAACCGGCTGATCCAGGACATGGGTGAAGCCGGGACGGTGGAGTTCATGCCGCGCATGGAAGGCACGACGCTGCATGCCATTCTGGCGCCGGGCAAGAAGTCCGAGGCTCAGCGCGCGCCGAAGCCTCCCGCGCCGAAGCCGCCGGCCGCGCAGCAGGCGCCGGTGCATACCCCGGTGACGGCGCAGTCCTGACGTCCGCGCCGCTGCTGCGTCTGGCAACGGCAGCAGATCTGGAAGCGATCCGCAGCCTGATTGCAGCGTCCGTCCGCGGACTACAGCATGAGTACAGCGAAGACCAGCGCGAGGCAGCGCTGGTCTCTGTGTTTACGCCGGATACGCAGTTGATCGCGGATGGGACCTACTACGTTCTCGAATCCCACGATGGCTCTCTGGCGGCATGCGGCGGGTGGAGCTGGCGGAAGACCCTCTATGGAGGCGACCGCCACCATGCGTCCCGTGATGACGCGCGGCTCGATCCTGCTACCGACGCGGCGAAGATTCGCGCGTTCTTTGTGCATCCCGCTTGGGCGCGCCGAGGGCTTGGAACGCGGCTGCTGCAGGCCTGCGAACAGGCGGCCCGGGAGGCAGGCTTCCGCCGTGCTGAAATGGGAGCCACACTCAGCGGCGTGTCGCTGTATGAGCGGCACGGCTACCGGCGGGTGGCGGAGATCCCGGTCAATCTGCCGGGCGGCGAGCGGTTGCCAGTGGTGCGGATGGAGAAAGATCTGCAGCCGTAACCGCAAAAAGAGGATCGCCATCAAACGCATTCGTGTCTTGCAATGGCGGAAAAAGACGCGAAGAATGTGCGTCGGGCATTCGTAAAATTTCCGTGAGCAATGATTGGTCGCGGAGTCAAAGACGAAAGCCAGCGCCTGCGCCTGCAATCCCAGGCGGTTCGGGCGGACGCGATGCGAACGCGCATAATGGCGGCGCACACTTTCTGCGGTGTGGCCGAGAGGCAGGCCCAGTGGGAGTCCGTTGATGCAGCGCGGCGAACTCTGTCTACTGCATGGCATACGGTCGAGGAGATCGAGCGGCATATCCAGGAGCCACACCACATCGACGAAAAGGCAGCGGTGACGCTCAAGGAGCTTCTCATGCGACTGGAGGAGCGAGCCTCGAGGCTTCAGGGAGAGCTGGATCGGCTGCCATAGTCTGCTGATCAGCCGATCATTGAGAACCTGCCTACGAGCCCGCCTACCTCACGGCGCCGTGGTCGAAGGTGATAATGCGAGGCAGCGCTGGTCTCTGCGTTTACGCGGGACACGCAGTTGATGGACCGGATGAAAAAACACATCTCTGATTCCATCAGGGACCGCAGAATTTAGGCCTGATCGGCGCCTGGTTTCGAATCCAGGTACTTGATAAGCAGCACCTCGTTACCAATTTCACTGTAGATCAGCTCGTCCACCGTGCCTGACGCCACAAGAAGACCATATCCGCCCCCGCGCATTCCTTCTTGCTCGCGTTTTTCGATGTGCGCCAGTGGATCAACCTCTTCATTGCCCAGAGGCGCATGGATAACCGACTCGCGGCGAAAGCCCGCGCCGGGATCTTGTACGTAAAACACACACGACCTTGCCGTGCGCACCGCGGTGACCTCAATCATCTGATCAGGATTGAACGCCGCGCCGTGCTCCATTGCATTCAGCAGAATCTCGCGAAGCGCCTGCATCATATCCTCTCGCGCATATTCAGGGAGCTGAACGCTGAGCTCTTTCGCGAACGTCATGAGCCGCTCCGCATTGATGAGGCGGCAATTGACGCGAACCGACACCCACCCGGGCTTGGCGGATAGCACCTGGATATCGTCCCGCCAATCGCTGTCCGATGCCGCGGTGGCAGCCAGGTATGCGATCTCGTTGCGATCAAACGGAGGCGTGCAACATGCAAACACGCGGGCTCGCAGTGCTGCGATGACGTCATCCGGTGTAGTGGAACGGGCAAGCACAATGCACTTTAACCCAGGGCGAATGGCGCGCAACTCCGTCAGCAACGCCAGATCCTCGGCCAATTCGCTATCGCAGCTTGTGATCACCACGCCGAAGGATCGCATCTGCATTCGCAGGAGAGCGTCAGCATGCCCGGCTGCGTATTCCACCGGCAACTCCTGAGCCGAGAGCTTTGCGCCAATCTCGCGGCTCAACGGCTGCTCTCCCATGGTGAGTAGCTGATCCCCAATGATGAGTGTCCGGCTCATAACTGTGCTCCTGAAGCAGAACTAGATATGTCTCATCGCTCTGCTCTTCTCGAAACCATGCAAAAAAGTGAGCGAAAGATCTGGTGTATCTCCAACGACGCAGAACGCGCCGATCCATGATCCAGCAGCAGCGAAACCCACGTAAACCCAATTCCGTGTATAGCTGATAACCGCAAACGCGGAAAGCAGATACCAGACGCTGCTCCAGGTTGCTGCCGGCAGACGCCTACGGGCCGACACGGCTGCATTGAATAAGACATAGACTGCATCTGTTACTGCGGTGGAAATGGAAACGCCCACCGCCAGCCATGGATCTATGTGCGCCACGTTCGATCTCCTGTGCCATCTCTGGGCTCACTGCATGAATTCACGCAGTCATTGCTGTTGCACGAGTTCCACCACGTCCGTATCGCGAATGCGCCTTGGCCGCGTGCCGCTGGGTTCTGTTTTAGCATCGCGAACCGGCAGGAATCTCATTGCAAAACAGCCTTCCTATCCCTCTTTGCGACGCGCTGCATATCTCGGGATTCTGATCTCTCCAAGAGCCGGCAGCAGATCTCTTCGTACAATGACTGCGGCGAGGAGGTACGTGTGCCGGCGGCTCCTGTTCAGACGATCGATGATTACATCGCGCTGCAGCCACCCGCGGCGCAAGTGGCGCTAGAGCGGGTGCGGCGCGCGATTGCCAAAGCGGCGCCGGACGCCGAGGAGTGCATCTCCTACAGCATTCCTGCATTCCGCTACAACGGCCGCATCCTGCTGTACTTCGCGGGATGGAAGGAGCACTACTCGATCTATCCGGCGAGCGATGCGATGGTCGCGGCGCTGGAAGGCAGGCTGGATGAGTACCGCGTGAGCAAGGGAACGCTGCGCTTTCCGCTCGGGAAGGCGGTGCCGGTTGCGTTGATCGCGCAGATCGCGAAGTTCCGCGTGCAGGAGATGGCTGCACGAAGTGCCAAACCGCTCCGCAAATAGGTCCAAGTCCCAACACTGTTCCGGCCTACCCGTTCCTTCTCGGCAAGGATGTGGAGGTCATTCCACCTCGGAGTGATTCTGGCCGGCGGCGCCAGTTCATTACCATTCTGGGAAGCGCGTGCAAGACGGCCGCAAAGGGATGATGGAACGCTTCGTGAGACAACTCATCTGGTTTAACTTCGGGCTGGCATTTTTTCTCATGACCGGCTCGGCATTTGGCGCACAGCACAGCTCGACAGCAGCTTCGCCAGGTGCCGCAACTAAGTCTGCAAAACCGGTGATCGATGCTGACGGTGCATATCATGTCGGCACAGGGGTGACGGTTCCGAAGCTGATGTACTCCGTCGATACCGAGTTCAGCGACGTGGCACGGCGGCGGAAGATCGAGGGCCTGGTGGTGCTTGGGCTGACCGTGATGCCGGATGGGCGAGTGGCCAACGTGCACGTCACACGATCTGCCGCGGAGGATTTCGCCAAACCGAAAGATCGCAAGGCCGCAGCAACGCTCGATCCGAAGGCGGTGGAAGCGGTCGAGCAATATCGCTTCGAGCCGGGCACTCACGAGGGGAAGGCCGTCCCTGTGGCGATCACGATCGTGGTTAACTTCCACAATTTCTAAGCGGTGAGTGGCACACGATGCTGGCAGCGCAAACCTATCAATCCCACCTCAGGGTGATTCTGATCGGCAGCGGTGGTTCATTACCATTGCGGGAATCGTCGGACTACGCAAGGAGCTCGCGTGAAAGAACGTGGAATTGTTCTGGGACTGCTCGCAGCAGCCCTGACCGTGCCAGCCTGGGGCCAGGTCTCAATCGTGATCGGCATTGCGCCGCCTCCCATTCGGGTGGAAGCGCCGCCGCCACCGCCAGCGCCCGCAATGATCTGGGTGCCGGGCTACTGGGCGCCCGTTGGACCACACTACCAATGGGTGGCCGGCCGGTATGAGGCTCCGCCGTATGCCGATGCCTACTGGGCCGCTCCGCGCTACGAGCATGGACCGAATGGCTGGTACTACCACAAGGGCTACTGGGTGAAGCATGGCCGTGGTCACGCGTACGGGCATTACAAACACGATGACGACGATCATGATGATCATGATCACGGCCATGGACACGGCCACGGCCACGATCGCGATTAGCAAATTTGTCGAGCCGGTATAGAGTGGAGCAGTTTTCGAGGGCTACCTTTATGACTGCTCCGCGCATTCTCTTCTGCGCAGTTTTCTGTGTTCTTCTGCTCTCTGCTTCTCCCCTCCACGCCCAGGCCATGCCGATGGAAACTTACTGCGCGAAGACCATCTTTATTCGTAACAATGCCGGAGGCGCGCCTCTGGAGAACGCGGCGGACGAGGAGTTGTCGAAGTGGGGGTGCTTCACGCTGGCCGACGATGAGGCGAGCGCCGATATCGTGCTGGTGTTCTCGAAGAACGGAGTCACCAAGACAGAGAAGAGCGAGAACAAGAACGACGGCACCTGCTGTGATACGAGCTATGGCGCAAGCTTTTCGCCGGGCGCGACGGTGCGCGCGTACCTGAAAGGCCACGGCCCGGGTCCGGGCTCGCTGCCCTTCTGGCAAGGCGGCTGTGGCGGCATGACGCAGAAGTCGAGCGGCAAGGGATG
>DASVAI010000051.1:0-2196 GCA_036376445.1 Acidobacteriaceae bacterium | reverse complement strand
TAACGGAGATTGCCCACAGCCAGTTCTCATCGCGGTCCAGCGCTTCAGCTTTCTTCAGCTTTGCCGGCGGCAGCGAATACGCGGGAGCCCTCTGATCGTGAATCGCCTGCTGGGCGGTATCCGCTCCGGTTCGTGCTGCCGTCTGCGCAGTGCAGACGACTGGCAGCAGGCAGACGAACAGCAGGAGCATCAGCCGCATCCGCCTTATGGACAATCGACCAGTCGTCATTCGCATCAAGAGACCACCGCTCGGCACTGCAGACTCGCAATGCCACTTGGGAGTGATTCGCACGCTGGGAGCCCCGCCGTTACGATGTTATGTCAGACAGGCGCTTCTCTATGCGCCGGGACCGCAGACTATCAAAGTGGTCCAGCCAGCACACTGCGCCTCTTTCGGCCCTGACTGCTCCCCGTCGTGAGAAACAGGAGAAGCCCTTGATCGTGCAGAAGCAATCATCCCGACTCCACCGCGTGGCTCCAGCTCTCTTTACCTTGCTGCTGGCCGGTATCTTCGCAGTGTCATGCAGCAGCGATAGCTCAACCGCGGGCGCCGGAACTGCCACGGCTAACGTCATGTTGAGCGATCCTGCGACCTGTGCCAGCCCGAGCGGGCCTTTCGCGCACGTCTACGTCACCATCACCGATGTCCAGGCTAACCTCAGCTCCAGCGCCGGCGACAATGACAGCGGCTGGACCGACCTGACGCCCGGTCTCTCGTCACAACCCAAACAGGTTGACCTCCTCGGCCAGGCGAACAATCAGTGCTTTCTCGCGAGCCTCGGCGCTACCCAGCAGCTCCAGCCCGGCAAATATCAGCAGATCCGGCTGATCCTCGCCGACAATGGCGCAAGCGTCGCCAGTAATCTGTGTGGCACGTCGACCAATTGCGTTGTGCTTGCCGCGGACAGCAGCGTGCACGAACTGCTGCTCTCCAGCGAATCGAAGACCGGCCTGAAGATTCCCTCCGGCCAGATCGCCTCCGGCGGATTCAACATCGCCGCAGGTCAAACGAAGGACCTTGATATCGATTTCAACACCTGCGCCTCGATCGTGAGAGAAGGCAACGGACAGTATCGATTGAAACCGGTTCTCCATGCCGGTGAAGTCAGCACGACCTCCACGTCAATTAACGGGAAGGTGCTCGACAAAACAACGGGCAATCCCGTGAATGGACGTGTGATTGTTGCGCTTGAGCAGCCGGACGCTTCCGGCGTGGATCGGATCGTTATGTCCACACTCGCGGGAAGTGACGGGGCATTTGTTTTCTGCCCCATTCCGAGCGGCGCTTATGATGTCGTAATCGTTGGAGAAGCAGCCGACGGCACCGCGTATCAACCCTCCATCGTCACCGGCGTTGCAAATGGCCAGACGACCGGAACCGTGGACCTCTACAGCGCGCTTGCAACCGCGGTCAGCGCCGCACAGATCTCGGGAGGAGTCACCTCGCAGAACAGCGCCAGCCAGGGAACCGTTGCGGATATCGCGGTGAGCGCGCTTGAGCCGGCCCAAGGCGGCGCCACCTACACCATCCCGCTTCTTCCCAATGCGCAGCAGCCGAACGCGACCTTGTCACTGGAAACAGCGGCTTCGCCGAATTGTGCGGCGGGCACCGACTGCGCGACTTATACGATGCTCCTGCCCGCGGGCGGCCCCTATATCGGCACGTATTCGGCCAGCGGAGCGACGCTCTCATCTAATGCTCCCCTTGCGACGTACATCCTCGATGGACTGGCGTTCGTCCCCTCCTCTGGTGGCATTGCGGACTGCTCTCCGCCGGAACAGAAGACCTCCTCGTATGCACTGGCAGCCGGAGGAGCAACCATTACGGTGCAGCCCCTCCCGTTCACGCAATGCCAGTGAGCGACTCACGTATCATCGCCTAAAAGCAGCGCTTTGGCCGCGGATTCTCATTCCTCCGCGGCCATCGCTTTATCGATCCATTCGTCCAGCTTCCGCCAGTTGCGCCGCATGCGCAACTGCAAGCGGCGGCCGTCCATATTCGGACACGTCGAGACATCTGTGAACACACCACCTCAGCACGCGCACCGGTAATCAGATACTTGCAGTCTCCGCTTTGGCAGACCACTTGCTCCTCTCCTTTGGTCAGGAGATCTCCATGCACGCTCTGCTGCTGAATGTTCGTTTGGCTCTGCGCCAGTTGCGCCGCACCCCCGGCTTCGCGCTCACAGTCGTGCT
>DASVAI010000049.1:0-2037 GCA_036376445.1 Acidobacteriaceae bacterium | reverse complement strand
AGCCTTCCTGAAGGGCGAAGGATTCCATCGGCTCGTCGCTTGAATCCGCTGCAGCGCTGACGCTGAAGCGCTTCTCGAAAAACTGTTCCACTGCATTGAGGATGGCGGGGCCGGTGCGGGCTTCGTAGATTGTCTTGCGCAGGGCAGCGCCACCGGGTACGCCGTGCGTGAACCAGGAGGCGAACTGCTTCATCTTGCCGGCACCTTCGCGGCAGGCCTTGGCCGCTTCGGCGTTCTTCTCGTCAGAGCCGGCGGTGTGCCAGTGGCCTTCCTCAAGCAGCATGGTGAAGTAGGTGCGGATCATGCGGTAGCGGTCCTGCTCGGTGGGCACGTCGTAGCGGCCGGTCGCGGTGTACTGCGCGATCTGGCGGAAGATCCACGGATTGGCAGGAGCGGCGCGGCCGATCATCACGGCGTCGCACCCGGTGCGGGCGATCATGGTGACGGCGTCCTCCGGCGTCCGGATGTCGCCGTTGCCGATGACCGGGATGGTGACGGCATCCTTGACGGCGGCGATGTGCTCCCAGCGGGCGTCGCCAGAGTAGCCCTGTTCGCGGGTGCGGGCGTGGAGGGCGATGGCATTGAGGCCGCGTTCCTCGGCGAGGCGCGCGAGCGGCACGCAGACGATGTTGTCGTCGTTCCAGCCGAGGCGAATCTTGACGGTGAAGGGAATCGTCACCGCGCTGCGCACCTTCTCGAAGATGCGGTCGATGAGCGGGAGATCACGGAGCAGGCCGGAGCCGCCGTTGCAGGCGACGACGCGCTTGGCCGGGCAGCCGAGGTTGAGGTCGACGACGTCGAAGCCGGCGTCCTCGACGATCTTTGCGGCTTCCGAGAGCGTGCGCGGATCGGAGCCGAAGAGCTGCGCCGCAATGGGGTGCTCGTCGTCGTAGTACGTGAGATAGCGCTTGCGCTTGGCTTCGCGCATGCGCGAGAGGCCGTCGGCGGAGGTGAACTCCGTCATGATCAGCCCGCAGCCGGACTGCTGATTGGAAATCGCATCGTCGATGGTGGCGTTCGCGTCGCCAGCGGGCGTGAAGAGGCTGGCGTTGCGGATGAATCGGCGGAAGATGGTGTCGGTGACGCCGGCCATGGGTGCGAGCACGGTGGCGGGGCGGACCTCGACGGGGCCAATCGAGAAGCTCGCGGGGACACACGCACGATCGGGCTCGCGCGCGGCGGCCGTGGCGTCTGTGGTCTCGCGCGGATTGTCCGACCAATGCTTCTTCACGGGGACTTGCCGTCCAGGCAAAAGCGCCTTCGGCGCGAGTTGCTGGATTCGCTCCGATGTCGCTCATGTTTGTATCAGTTGATTCTAAGCAACAACAGAAGAGGCCTCCCGCGGGAGGCCTCTTGAACTCTGGCGTTCGAGCCGGTTACTTTGCCGGTGCGGCCTCGGGCTTGGTCTCGGCCTTGGCGTACTTGCGGCGGAAGCGCTCGACGCGTCCCGCGGTGTCGATGAGCTTCTGCTTGCCGGTGAAGAACGGGTGGCAGGCGGAGCAGATTTCCACGTGGATGTCGCCCTTGTGCGTCGAACGGGTCTCAAAACCCGTGCCGCAGGCGCACTGAACGCGGATTTTCTCGTACTTGGGGTGAATATTTTCCTTTGCCATGTGCTGCAAAATCCCTTTCCTGCAATCTTTCTATTTTATGGGGAGGGGACGTATCCCGCAAGGCTGCCGGTCCCGGCTACGAGAGGCGATGCTGGTCCAGTCCGGGTAGTCCTGGTTTCCCTAGGCGCTTCCTGGGCCGCAGGTCACGTTACCCTGACCCCCTCCCCCTGTGGTGCGGCATCTTGGTGTCGAAAACCAATAGAATCTCGGGCTTAGATAGTATGCCGAGAGCTAAGTGCGGTGTCTAAAAGACTTAGCTGCTAAAGATGTCCAATCAAATGACTTCGCGGCGACGAAAAGTGGCCCGCTCGTTCCTGCAAAAGAGAAAAGCCACCGGGACCCGGTGGCTCTCGTTTTAATTTTCTATATCCATTGTAGCGAATGGAGGGGAATTAACTGGCAGGATTACCGCAAAACGTTGCCA
>DASVAI010000046.1:0-29425 GCA_036376445.1 Acidobacteriaceae bacterium | reverse complement strand
GGAAGAGAGTGTCAATGAGACGACGAGCGCAATCAAGGCAGCGGCCAGGCCTGCGGATGCCGCGACCGTGATGCGATGGCGGCGGATGAACTTCCGGCTGCGGTATGCGATGGAAGGCGGCACGGCAAGCACGGGCTGGCTGCGAAGATAGCGATCAATATCGGCTGCAAGATCGGAGGGCGACCCGTAGCGGCGAGACCTTTCTTTTTCGAGAGCTTTTAATGCGATGGAATCGAGGTCGCCCTTCAACTGCTTGCCCAGAGCGTGAGGTTCCGTCCGCCGATTGCGCGCGGACTGCGGCGCCTGCCCGGCTGCTGTCCGGAACCTGGTGCTGGGCCGTGGCGCATCCTCTTCCCGGATGCGACGCAGAAGTTCGTGCAGTGGCAGGCTGCGTCCCTCGGTAAGTTCCAGCGGCAATGCGCCCACGAGCAACTCGTAGAGGACGACGCCAAGCGAGTAGACGTCGGAGCGAGTGTCGATGTCTTCCTCGGAAGCCGCCTGCTCGGGGCTCATGTATTCCGGTGTGCCGATGATGGCGCCGGCCTGCGTGAACATCGTCTCGTGGGGAAGGCGCGGCGAGGTTGCCCTGGCGATGCCGAAGTCGATGATCCTGGGAACCGGCTTACCGTCGACCTCGGTAGTGAGAATGTTGGAGGGCTTGAGATCGCGATGGATCATGGCCTTCTGATGCGCATGCTGCACACCGCTGCATACCTGCGTGAAGAGGGCCAGCCGCTCTCGTATGGAGAGGTGATGGTGATCGCAATATTGGGTAATGGGAAGGCCGTCCACGTACTCCATGACGAAATACGGCAGGCCTTCTGGCGTTGCGCCGGCGTCGAAGACTTTGGCAATGGCGGGATGGTCCATGAGCGCAAGGGCTTGTCGTTCCGATTCGAAGCGGGCGACGATCTCGCGGGAGCTGACGTCCGCGCGGATGAGCTTGAGCGCGACGTGGCGGCGGACGGGGGCGGTTTGTTCCGCGAGCCACACTTCGCCCATTCCGCCCTGCCCGATGCGCTTGAGCAAATGATATGGACCGATCACCGCGGGTGGTGCGGCATCGACGCCCAGTGCAGTGCCGTCGGAGTGCGGCGACGTGGGTAAGGTATCGTCCTCCATCGGGACTGCATTGTAACTCTCGATGATGACGGAATCAGCGGCGAAGTTTATTCGGCGCGGAGGGCCTGCACGGGATCGATGCGGGTGGCGCGGATGGCGGGGAGCAGGCTGGCGATAGCGCCGGTGGCGAGCAGGACAACGGCGGCAGCCAGCGCGATGCTCAGATTGAAGGAGCCGACGCCGAAGAGCAGCCCACTGATGGCGCGGGCGGCGAGCACGGCAAGGCCGATGCCGGCGACAGCGCCGATGAGAACGGGCGTGACACCCTCTTCGAGGATGAGGCGGTATATCTGCGCAGGCTGCGCGCCAAGCGCGATGCGGATTCCGATTTCGCGCGTGCGTTGCAGCGCGGAGTAGGCAACGACGCCATAGATGCCGAGTGCCGCGAGTACGAGAGCGCAAGCGGCGAAGGCGAGCAGCAGATGGAGCTGGAAGTTGCGCGCGGCTAGCGAGCCGTCAACTACCGCTTCCATGGTGCGGATTTCGGAGACGACAGCCTGATTGTCGACGCTCCAGACGGCCTTGCGGATGGCATCGGAGATCGCAGCCGGATCGTTTGCAGTGCGAATGACGAAAGAGCCGTTCTGGTTGGTGCGGTAGGTAAGTGGAACGTAGACCATGGCGGGCGGTTGCTTGCTGAGATCGACTGCGCGGACATCGCCCACAACGCCGATGACCTGGAAGGGCGGCTCGTCAGGATCGCCACGGTGGAAGAACTGGCCCACGGGATTCTGGCCATGCCAGGCGACGCGGGCAGCGCGCTGTGAGATGACAGCTACGCGCTTGCCGAAATCATCCTGCATGAGAAAGCGGCCGGCGAGCAGCGGAATCTGCATCGTCTCGAAATATCCCGGGCTGATCCAGCGGAAGCTGGCATTGGGCTGCGACCAGAGCGGGCGTGTATCGGTGGGCAGAGAAATCATGTCGCCCCAGCGGTCTCCGTCGAGCGGAAGAACGCTGACGACACCTGCGGAGCGGACGCCGGGCAACTGGCGCAGGCGATCGAGCGAGTTTCGATAAAAGGCGTCGCGCTGCGCAGGCTCTCCGTACTGCTTCCTGGGAAGTACGACATTGGCGCTGATGACGCGCTCGGTTGTGAAGCCGCGATCGACGCGCAGCAGCTTGTAGAGGCTGAGCAGGAACATGCCGGCGAGCACGACGAGCGTGACGCTGGCCGCAACCTCGCTGACAACGAGTGCGCGGCGCACCTGCTTGCCACTGCCGGACTCACTTGCGGTGCGGCTCTCTGAGCGGAGCGCCTGCTGCGGATGGCTGCGCACGAATCGGGCGGCGGGAAGCAGTCCGCAGAGCAATGCGCAGAGGAGCGATACGCCGATCGCGAAGAAGACGAGTGGCGCGTCGATGTGCAAAGGATGCAGCAGCGGGAGCGTGGTGGGGAGGGCGTGGGCAATGGCGGGGAGGGCAACGGTTGCGAACAGTAGTCCGAGCAGGCATCCTGCGGCCGAGAGCAGGAGGGGCTCTGCAACCGCGCTGCGCATTAATTGCGCCGGACTTGCGCCCATTGCGGAGCGGACGGCGGCTTCGTGCTCGCGGCTGGCGGCGCGGGCGAGCAGCAGATTGGTGATGTTAACGCAGCCGATGAGTAGTACTGTGGCCACGGCGGCAAGCAGCATGAGCAGCGAGTTGCGGCTGGAACCCGTGAGGTACTGCTGCAGGCCAACGAGGGATGCGCCAAGCGCGACGTGATCCGGCGTCTGACGCCCGATCGCCTGCTGCATCGTGTTCATTTCGGCGGCTGCCTGTGCGAGGGAGACGCCGGGCTTGAGACGGGCGATGCCGAAGTAGTTGTGGTCGCCTTCGACTTCGGCGAGTTGTTCGGCGGTCCAGCCGAAGGGGATGAACACTTCGATGGGATGGCTGGTGCCGCGGAAACCGGAGAGCGCTGCTGGATTGGGCAATGTGAAGCTGGCGGGCAGCACGCCAACAACAGTGTAGGGGCGGCCATCGAGCGGGATGGCGCGGCCAATGATGCCGGGATCGGCGGCAAAACGGCGGCGCCAGAGACCTTCCGTAAGCAGCACGACGTTATGGCCGGGCTGCTCTTCTGCAGGAAGAAGTGTGCGGCCGAGGATGGGCTGCACGCCGAGGAGCGAGAAGAGATTCGCGGTGTGCTGAGAAACTCCGATTTCTTCCGGTTGTGCTCCGCCGCCAAGCGGCATGGAGTAAAGCGAGAGTGCGGCGAAGCCCTGGAAGGACTTTGCGTGCTGCTGCCAATAGACGAAATGGTTGGCGTTGACCGGGAGCTCCATATCGGCTGATTGGCCGGAGTGAATGTCTTCGCGGACGACGGCAAGCTGTTCCGGCTGCGCGTAATCCGGCATGCGAAGCAGGACATTGCGCACCACGGAGAACATGACGATGTTGGCGCCAATACAGAGGGCGAGAATAAAAAGAGCGGCCGCGCTGAAGGCAGGACTTCGTCGCAACTGGCGTAAGGTGAAGCGCAGCTCGACGAGTCCATGCATGTTAGAGGATTCTCCCGCGCCTGCAACCAAACCCGCATACAGGCGCACGCCGTCAGAGAGAAGCCCTTATCGCGGCCGCTTTCTCCTTAGGATGAGGTGAATGGATGCACGTGAATGGCCGAAGCGCGTGGGCGCAATTGCTGCCGGATTTTCAGTGATTTGTACGGCATGTCAGTGTCGAAGACTCCGTAAAGGGTGTCCGCCGATACGCTCGCGTGCCCACTTCTGGACAGTTCATTGGGCACGATCCTCTTAGGCCCAGGCGATATCAGTTGCGATATCGCTTGCTTCGGACCATTCATGGTCGGGATTGCCTGAGCCTGCGGAATGCATGTTGTCACTTGCATAGTTACGTTAGGGCGGGCACGCACACTGGTCTATGCCTCGACGAGCAAGATCTTGCGCCTCAATCGTTTGGGCCCTTCGATAAACGTCAGCGGGGTGTGCATGTTTGCAGTCTCGTGAATGGAGCGACGGTCAGCTCGCCGGTAGCGGTGAAGGCGGCGGCGACGATCACCGGGACGCTGGCTCGTATGGAAGTGTGGGTAGACGGAGTGAAGAGGTACACGGAGACCAGCAGCAAGACGCTGAACACGTCGATCAGCGTTGCAGCGGGCACTCATCGGTTTGCGGTGTTTGCCGTGAATACGGCGGGGTCGAAGTGGGAGACCGTGGTGCACGCTACCGTAAAATGACGCTCGGGTAGTGAGAGACAAAGAGGCCGCTTCACGTGAAGCGACCTCTCTGTTTTTTGATTGATGGGGCTATTTTCGATCGGAGAGCGGTTGTATCGCCGGCAAGACGAAAACGTACCGGACTTCGTGTGCCCTGATGGCCGCCGCGTCGATCGCATAGAAGCCGAGACGGTGCCATCCTGGAGTGAGGTCAAGTGTGGCACGCATTTCGCTGGTGCTGCCGTATTGGACCTGCTTCACTCCGTCGACCCATAGCTCCATGAAGACTGCGGGGTCCACGCTTTTCCCTGCCGCCAGCACATTGACAGTTGGGCCGGAGATACGGCCCGGGCTGCAGACGTGAACGCCGGGTAGGATGGGTACGACACATGCTCCGCCTGGATAGGCACTGGTGTTAGTGAGGATAGTGAAGACGGGGCTGCCGCTGGTTCCTGTGGAGAGCAGCGCCAGGTCCATCTTTCCATCGCGGTTGTAGTCGCCGAATGCAAACTGCTCCGGCGTTCCGTTTGCGTCGGGCAGCGGATAGGTACTGATACCGGCGAAGGACTGCGTGGGATCGCCCTGGAGAATCTTGATTTCGCTTCCCGAGGCGGAGGTGGAGATGTAAGCGATGTCGGGATAGCCGTCGCCGTTGAAGTCAGCCGCGGCGAGCGGGCCGGTGAGCGAGGGATCGCCGATGAGCTTGAGAATGAAGGTGCGATCGCGTTGGCCATACGCGATACCGAGAGTAGGCCCGTTTGCCCCGCCGCCGAAGGCGTCCACAGTGCCGACGATATCGCTGACGCCGTCTCGATCAAGGTCGGTGGTCTGGATGTTGTCGATCTGCCCGGCGATGGCGTAGGGCGTGCCAATCGTGAATCCGCCCGCGCAGTCGCCGTATGCGACGTGCACCTGTTCCAGGTTGGCGCTGGCCTCGCGCTCGAGCCACGCGACATCAGGGCAGCCGTTGCCATCGTAGTCGCCGGCGATCACGTTGTAGAAGCCGCCGGTCTGGCTCGCGGCAGAGCCGGTGAGCGTTGCAATTTGAGACGGGCCGGTAAATCCGCCTTGACCGTCGCCGCTGAAGAGCTCGAGGTTGTTGCCGTCGAGCACGACCGCATCGAGTTTCTTGTCTCCGGTGAAATCCGCCGTGACAGCAGCAAGTGCGGCGCTCGACGTGAGCGGGACCTGCTTCGATTGCAGGAATTTTCCGAATCCGTTGTTCAGGTAGTCAGAGAAAGAGCCTGTTTGTCCGCCGGAGCAAGCAGCGCCGGCAATGGTGCTGACGAGGAGATCGTTTTTCCAGTTGTGTGCGAAATCGCCGAAGGCCAGAGGACTGGCCGGGCAATAGGCCGTGGGGATGACCCATGGAACGTAGTTACCGATGCCGTCAGACTTGAATGCGTATAGCTGACTACCGGGCGAGACGCCGAGGAAGTCGGGGATGCCGTCGCGATTGATGTCACCCTGAATGAACGAGTGAGCGGGAAAGGGAACGGTCCGGTCTGTAGGCGTAAATGTGATGTTCTGGGCACGGGCGGAAGTGACGAGCAAGGCACAGGCCGCCACGAGAGGCAACATCGTTTTCATGGTCACGTTAAGTTCTCCTGCCACGATGGTGATTTTTCGCCGAGGCGCTATCTGCGGCCGCAGAGCAATCTCGTCCGATCTACGTCGGGGTGCATAAGTTGTAGAAGGCGGAGAACCGCTTTGGGAAGGACCGACGGTAACGGGGAATAATCAGTGAAGCGGCCATGAACGAAAGTGAAATCGCAGCGCCAAAGCACATACGTAACAAGGGGATAGACACTTTCGGGAATCCGGATCAAATGCGGAAAGTACAGCGGGCATGTGCCACGAAAGTCGTAGGAGGAGGGGCCGGCGTCTGCGTGATTTGAGGCGCACCAGCCACACATGTGCACACAGAAAAAGGGGGCGCAGCATACACTGCGCCCTGTCTCAGTGGCGGTACAACCTCTTACTTGCCGAGCGTGACGGTGGAGTCGTTGTACATGTTCTCGGTGACTTCCACGATCACGTCGCCGGAGTGATAACGGCCGGCATCGGCATTTGCAGTGACGCGCGTTCCGACAGGAAGCTTCAGGGGGAGGACCTGATCCGCTTTGAGGGTCTCGACCTTGTCGCCGATCTTCAGCTCAAGTGGAGCACCGGTGTCATTCCGCAGATTGAACTTGATCTTCTTCTGGCTATTGCTGTGGAAGAACGCGTGCATCGGGGAATGAACGTTCACCGCGGCGGCATTGGCGGCGGGAAGCGCGGCAAAGATGGCGGCAGCAGCGATAACAGTAGCGGAAGCAAAACGAATTTTCATGACATCTCCTCGTGAAGTTGTGGATTGAACCGGCGCGTGCCGTGCATTGCGCCGTTGTGCCATGCACGGCGATACGACAATCGCCATGCACGCGTTCCGCCGTCCGCCATTCCTTGTTACTGGTTGCATGGATCAAGGGACGAGACGACAGAGGCAAGGGACTGACCGCGGCAGATGAATTTGTCATTGTCGCGGTCACGTTATTCTCATGCTTATACTTATGGCATGTTCGCTGCCGAAGGCTCTACGCGCTACGCATTTCTGTGTTTTCAAGCATTTGCGGAAAGAAGTAGCGGGTATGCGGACGATCTCAGTGTCCGCTTCCGGTTTCACCATGTTCGAAAGCGGACACATTGCCATGCGGGCACAAAGAAGGCCGCTTGCGGAAGCGGCCTGCCTTTTCGTGACTGCGCGAGTTACTTACTCGCGATGGGCCTAAGCGGCTCTCCGGGTTTCAATCACTTGCTCCTCCGTCCGACCTTTGTTTGCGGAAATCGATCCGTGAATACCGCCGGACGCGGACGCGATCATGCCGAGCACCAGGGCTGCGAACAGCCAGTATGCGCCGATGACAATGAAGTCGGCTACCGCGGCCCCGCTTGCATTGGCCATGTTTGCCTGGAGGCGGAAGTTGTTCCCGAGCGTAAGACTCGTAATGAGGAAGGATGCAAAGACACACATCCCAAATGTAACCAGGCCCGCGTACATTCCCGCATTACGGGTGATGGAACCGGAGACGCGGCTCGCGAGCTTGCCCGCAAAATAAAGTGCGATGATGGAAAGCACAATCATCCAGATGCCCGAGCCGATACTGATGCCGGAGTTTACCGGAGCAGAGGTGTTCGGGCTCATCGCCTGCGTGAAAATAGCTACTCCAAGGATGCCGAATGTAGCTTCGATCGCCAGAAATAGAAATGTTCCAGAAAAAATGCCGGACCACGACAACCGCCAGATTGGCGGGTTAGGCAGATAAGTTGTAGATTGTGTTGCCATAGCATTCCTTTCGCTGTTTGCCCAGCTTTCCCGGTGTGATGGTGGCGGCTAAACGGGCAGGCCGGATGAGCGAAAAGGCAGCACCGCCTGCTATTTGCAGGTACGCGCGCACATCGCTTCGGAAAGCTTCAATATCTCGCGGCGGTTCAGGGCCGTCGCGAAACTGTATCTATGTAAGTTGGATATTGTCGAGTATGTAATAGATGTCTGCCGGGTGGCAGAATTTAGCTACTAACATAGCTTCAGATAGAAAAGCAGAACAGGGGCACGGCCTGCGCCATGCCCCTGTTGCTTGATAACTACTCTGACCGAGCACTAATAGCGGTAGTGCTCTGCCTTATACGGGCCTTCGACCGGCACACCGATATAGTCGGCCTGCTTTTTGCTCAGTGTGGTGAGCTTGACCCCGATCTTTTCCAGATGCAGGCGGGCGACTTCCTCGTCCAACCTTTTGGGCAACGTGTAGACATCGACCTTGTAGGTGTCCTTGTTCTTCCAGAGATCGAGCTGCGCGAGCGTCTGGTTGGAGAAGCTGTTTGACATCACGAAGCTGGGGTGGCCGGTGGCGCAGCCCAGGTTGACGAGACGGCCTTCCGCAAGCACGAAGATCGCGTTGCCGGCGGGGAAGGTGTACTTGTCCACCTGCGGCTTGATGTTGAGCTTCTTCACGCCTTTAGCGGTGTTGAGTCGATCCATCTGGATCTCGTTGTCGAAGTGGCCAATGTTGCAGACGATGGCTTGGTCCTTCATCTGCTCCATGTGCTCGTAGGTGATGATGTCCACGTTGCCGGTGCAGGTGACATAGATGTCGCCGCGGCCGAGCGTCTCTTCGAGCGTGGTGACTTCGAAGCCTTCCATCGCGGCCTGAAGAGCGTTAATGGGATCGATCTCGGTAACGATGACGCGCGCGCCCATGCCGCGCAGCGAATGCGCAGATCCCTTGCCCACATCGCCGTAGCCACAGATGACCGCGACTTTGCCGGCGACCATGACGTCTGTCGCGCGCTTGATGCCGTCGGCCAGCGACTCGCGGCAACCATAGAGATTATCGAACTTCGATTTCGTGACGGAGTCGTTGACGTTGATGGCGGGCACGAGCAGCTTGCCCTGCTCCATCATCTTGTAGAGGCGATGAACGCCGGTGGTGGTCTCCTCGGAGACGCCGCGCCATTCTTTTGCGACGTTGGTCCAACGCTTCGGGTCCTGCTTGAAGGTGTCCTTGAGTAGGGTCTTGATGACCTGCTCCTCTTCGCTCTCGGCCGGAGCATCGACCCAGGAACGGTCGCCCTTCTCGAGCTCAACGCCTTTGTGGATGAGCAGCGTGGCGTCTCCGCCATCGTCGACGATGAGCTGCGGGCCGAGGCCGCCCTTATGGGCGAGCGCCTGCGCAGTACACCACCAATACTCGGTGAGGGTTTCGCCCTTCCAGGCGAAGACCGGAATGCCCGCGGCTGCGATGGCGGCGGCGGCGTGATCCTGCGTGGAAAAGATGTTGCAGGAGGCCCAGCGCACGGTCGCGCCGAGATCGGCCAGTGTCTCGATGAGTACGGCGGTCTGGATCGTCATGTGCAGCGAGCCAGTGATGCGCACGCCCGCAAGCGGCTTCGAGGGCGCGTACTTGGCGCGGATGGCCATGAGGCCCGGCATTTCCTGCTCGGCGATGGTGATCTCTTTGCGACCCCAGTCGGCGAGGCTAATGTCGGCAACTTTGTAGTCGAGTGCTGCGGTGGATTGAACGGTGGTGGCCACGCGGGGGCTCCTTGAGTTTCGGAAAATCAATGTGACATAACAGGATACCGTGTATGGCGGGTGGTCTGAAACCGGTCTGGGCGAGTGGTGCATGCAGACGGTTAACCGGTCGCAGATGGGCAGGCAACGGCTCGTCAGGGTCCGAGGTGACATCGTATTCTCAATGGACACAGTGAGCTGTGGAATTTATGGAGGACAAGAATGGTGAGACGGTATCTGGGACACGCGATGGCTGTTGTGCTGCTGCTGACGGCGGGATGGGGTGTGGCGGCGCGCGCGCAAGGCCGGGTCAATGACAAGGACCTAGCGCGGATGCTGGAAAACGTGAACCATGACGCGCAGCCCTTCCGGAAGAGCTTTGACAGCGCGATGAAGAAGAGCACGATCCGCGGCACAAGCCAGGAGAAGGATGCGCGGGGACTGGCGGCAACTTTCGAGGATCAGTCGAAGCACGCGCTTGTGACCTTCAGGAAGCATAAGAAGGCCGAGGACGAAGTGGCTGCGATGGTGGATACTGCGGGACAGATCGACAAACTGCTGAACAGCGTGAGCCTGAGTCCCGTGGTGACGCAGCAGTGGGAGAAGGTGCGGACGGAACTGCACGAGGTAGCTGGCGCAGTCAATGTGCCGGATTCGTATAGCCCTCGCGATGGGCAGTAAGTCTTAGCAGAATTTGTTCTTTGCCAACCTTCGCACCGCTCGGGGGTGTCGGATTACGCTTGTGGCGGCTCTTGGCCGCAAAAAGGTTCGCGACATGACACCCCAATCCTCTACATCAAGTACTGCTGCTGCTTGCCTTTGCCCGGGGTGAGGGCGCGGCGGCGGTCCAGCTCTTTCCGCACCAGGTTGAGGCCATAGATGCAGGTCTCAAACTGCTCGGAGAGGCGCCCGAAGAGCGGGGCCTCACGCGCGTACTCGAAGAGGTTGAAGGCGGCGACGATCAGGTAGGAGTCGCGTCCGGTTTCGACCAGCCGCTCAAAGCTGATCGGCTTTGCAGAGGCGCCGATGGCCTCGGGATACATGCCGGCGAAGAAGAGCGCGTAGTCGCCTATCTGTTTGCGGGCCAGCCGCTCGGCGTCGAAAGACGCAGCGGTGCCGTTGACCGGATCGGCGGCCATGAGCATGGCGTCCAGATCGCGCAACGGACGGCCAATCTCATCGCGCAGCGAGTAGATGCGCTCGTTTTCCGTAAAGTCGGTAAGCAGGTCAGCCACGTAGGTGGAGATTTCGGCATCGTCGATGCCGGCCCCTTGCGTGTAGCAGTCTCCCACCAGTTCGTGGAAGAGCGAACGGAGCATGTGTTCCTGGGGAACCATGGCACAGTCCTTTCAGCAACCGGAGCGATTCTTGTTGCTGTCTCAAGGCCGCGCCACGGAGGCGGCTTTTCCCCTTGAGAAACGCCGCGCTCACCTTCCGGCGGTGAGGCCAGGAGACGGAACCCCGCTCCAGGCAGTGCAGCAATGTTTGTGGACCGCGTCCGGTATCCGCCCCTACTCCCTGGGTTTGACTTACCTCACCGTCGTGAGTTCTTCCGCCCCGGGATTATATGAACGTTGAATGTAGCGTGATAGTTGCGCGAAACCAATAGCACGCTTGGGTCGGGTACATACTTCTTTAGCAATCGATTGCACCGACTGCGAGGCAGTCCGGAAGGGACAGGACAGGCGTTATCCGTTTCTTGCGGCTCCCGGGAAGGCTATGCTCTCTTAACCCCAAACGGAAGTTCCTGCCCTCCCTCAAAGGGTGATTTCATGATTTTGCGTGGCACACGTGAACGACCGGCTGGACTAAGTAGCCTGGCGCAGCAGCTGCATCGCGCGTGGTTGCTTCCGTTCATCACTTTCGAATGGATATGGGATTGGATTGCTTATCTGCTCAGCTGCTGGAGTTTCATCGATGTGCTGGACTATGTCGGACGATTCTCGATTCTGGTGGCCGTGATCTTTTATTTTGCCGGAGCCGGCGATCGGATTAAGCAGCGGCACTATCAGGCATGGCAGGTGATCAATACGGCACAGGGAAAAGGAGGTAGCGGTGGGAGAATTGAAGCACTACAAGAACTGAACGCCGATCGTGTTCCACTTGTGGGTCTGGACGTGTCGTCCGCCTTTTTGCAAGGCCTGAAGCTGGAAAACGCCAACTTGCTACGGGCAGACCTCAGCGGGGCGGACTTACGGAGAAGCGACCTAAGGTCGGCCGATTTCACAAGCGCCAATCTGCATTTTGCGAATTTTCGGGAAAGCTTCCTGGAAAACGCATCGTTCCGGTCCGCCGATCTGACCGATGTGGATTTGTGGGGCAGCGACCTCAGAGGAGCAAGTTTCGACGACGCCGATTTAAGTGGTGCTGACCTGCGCTACGCTGAGCTCGGAAATATACGCTGGGAGCAAATGAAAAAGCTGACCGGGGCGAATATCGCGGGCATCAAGCATGCCCCAGAAGGATTCGTGGCCTGGGCCATGCGCAACGGCGCAGTGCAGACGCCGTGAGGCTGTTCGCCATGATCGAATCATCCACAGACCTTGGCCCTACGATTCTGTACTGCGAGTTCCAGAGCAGATGCGCCCTGCCCGGTCTTCGTGCTGAACGAGCCCCTCTCTGCGTAGACGCCGAATCTTTCTTCGTCACGCGATGGCCGCACGATCATTCATGCCCAATTCGAGAATCGGGGCTCCATATTGATGGCCGAGAAGTTCACGAGGACCCACTTGGCAGATCAGAGTGCTCGCACCGTAAATAGCAGAAGAGGGCAACCCGGTGGCTGCCCTCTTGCGCGCGATGGGGATACTACTTCGTCGCCAGCTCTTTTTGCTCGAGCTGGGCGAGGCGATCGGCCAAGAGCTTCTCGAGGTCTTCGAGGGATTTGGAGAAGCCCTCGATGCCCTCCTTCAGCTTGTCATGGGCCATGCGGTCGGCGGCGTGCATTTTCTCGAAGGTGGCCTTATCCATGGGGATCTTGTCGATCTTCAGGGCCTTAGCCTTCTCGGGGTCGAGCTTGCGCGGCAGCTCACCGGTATCGGCATCCAGCTCGCCGAGCAGCTTGGGCGAGATCGTCAGCAGATCGCAACCCGCCAGCTCCTTGATCTCTCCGGTATTGCGGAAGCTTGCTCCCATGACCACGGTCTTGTAGCCGAAGTGCTTGTAGTAGTTGTAAATGGTTGTGACCGACTGCACGCCGGGATCGTCGGCGCCCTGGTAGTCCTTGCCGGTGTCCTTCTTGTGCCAGTCAAGGATGCGGCCGACGAAGGGCGAGATGAGCGTGACCTTGGCTTCGGCAGAGGCGATGGCCTGGTGCAGACCGAAGAGCAGGGTCATGTTGCAGTGGATGCCTTCCTTCTCCAACTGCTCGGCAGCCTGAACGCCTTCCCATGTGGAGGCGAGCTTGATCAGGATGCGATCACGACCAATGCCGCCCTTCTCGTATTCGGCGATGATCTCGCGCGCCATGTTTATCGATTTTTCCTTGTCATAGGACAGGCGGGCGTCCACCTCCGTGGAGACGCGGCCTGGAATGATCTGGAGAATGCGCTTGCCGAATTCAACCGCGAGTTGCTTGAAAGCGAGATTGGCAACTTTCTTCTCGTCGGCACTTGCGCCGAGCTGCTGTCGCGCGTTCTTCAGGGTACCGTCCACAATGTCGGAGTATTCGGGCATCTGCGCCGCGGCGGCGATGAGCGACGGATTCGTGGTCGCGTCCTGCGGCTTGAACTTCTTGATCGAGTTGAAATCGCCGGTATCGGACACTACCGTGGTCATGCTGCGAAGCTGCTCTAGCACTGTCTTTGCCATGATGAACTCCTGTCTCTCCTCCATTCTAGCTCTTGCGGATGGCTGTTGTTTTTAAGATGCCGTGAGGAAGAATTCGATCGGCGGCGTCCATTTTTTGGGGTGAGCATAATTGCCCCATGGATCGTCACGGGAGGTTCAGGGGAACGTTCTGGAGGTCCGCGCGGACCTGGCTGGGAACGTTGAGCGCGGGGTTTGGCGTCCGGCTGTTATCGCCAGCCTGTAGCTGGAGGAGAAAGTTGCCTTCGGGGACGCTGGTGAAGATGGCAGTGTGTGTGTCCGGATCGACAGAGGCGGTGTCGAGAAGTTCCTGATTGTCGGCGTAGACGAGCGAAACCTGAATGCCTTTCGGCAAAAAGCCGCCAGCGGACTGCACGACCGCGCTGACCTGATGCAGGGTCGAGAGCGGGAAGATGAAGTCGATACCGGTGACATCTTCTCCGCTGTTCACGTGGACGACCTTTGCGTCGCGGAGGCGGAAGGTGTTGCCGCTGTAGAGCCGGAGGCGCGACAGAGTCTCCGGAGTATGGACTGCCTGGATGTTGCCAACGCTCATTCCGGAGAACGCGAGAGCTGGCCGGGGCAGCGATGCCCTGGCTAGAAGACAGGGTTGCGCAGAATACCGAGGCCATCGATTTCCACTTCCACCCGGTCGCCCGTGGACATCGGGCCGACGCCTGCGGGCGTGCCGGTGGAGATGAGGTCGCCGGGCTCGAGCGTCATGCAGGCGGTGATGTAGACGAGCAGGTGCGGGATGAGAAAGATGAAATCGCGCGTGGTGCCATATTGCCTGCGCTCGCCATTCAGGCGGGTCTCCAGTATGAGGCCGGCGGCGGGATTCACTTCGCTGGAGACGATGGGGCCGCAGGGGCAGAAGGTATCGAAGCCTTTGGCGCGGGTCCACTGACCATCGGACATTTGCAGGTCGCGTGCGGTGACGTCGTTGACGATGGTGTAGCCGCGGACATAGGGGCGGAGATCGGTGTTCGACTTCAGCCCACGGGCTTGGCGGCCGATGACGACCGCGAGCTCGCCTTCGTAGTCGACGCGCTTCGATTCCTGGGGGATATGGATGGCCTCACCGGGAGCCAGGAGCGAAGAGGGTGGCTTAAAGAAGAGCAGCGGGGCGGTTGGCACTTCATTGCCGAGTTCGGCGGCGTGCTCGCGATAGTTGCGTCCGACGCAGACGATCTTCGAAGGCTCCACAGGCGGGAGGAGGGCGGCTCCGGCGAGCGCGACAGGAGCGAAGGGCTCGGCAGGGTCGTAGGTGACGCGCGATTCCGGCGGCGGGGCCATGAGGGCGGTTGCCCAGAGTGCGCCGTCACGATCTTCGACGCCGGCATAGCGTGGTCCTTTGGGGGTCTGGAGGCGGCAGTAGCGCATTGTTCTTTCTCCCGGATGTCAGGGTTGGTGATTTGGAGATGGATTCGGAGCAGTCCACTGATCTTCTACTTCGCCGGAACGATGGCTCTCGTTGCCGGACTTGTCGATGGCGCTGACGGAGTAGGCGTAACGCTGGCCGGGCTGCGCGGTGGTATCGCTCCACGTCGAGGTGGTGACGGGCTTGTCCGAAACGCGCTCGGGCGGCTGGTTTGCGCCTGCGGGGCGGCGGTAGACAATGTAGCCGGCGAGCCCGGCATCCACGTCGGGAGTCCAGTCGAGGTCGATGGATCTGGAAGCGGAATCAGCCGCGGAGACCAGGCCAGTGGGTACCGGCGGGGGGAAGACATCGCGATAGTCGACCGGGAAAGGCGCAGTGGGCTGGCTGGCGACCTCGAGGTCGTGGCCGGCTTCCGTGATCTGTGCAACCCGCTGAATTACATAGCGATAGCTGTTGCCTGTATGTGCCGTAGCATCAATGGCCTGGGACAGGTGGCCCTCCACCGCACGCGCAGGCTCAGCCAGCCGGAGAGTCTGTTCCGCGGGCTCTGGCGCGCTTTTGCGGCCCGCGAGGTTGCCGGTGCTCTGTACTTTCGGCTGCTCCGGCGCGGCGGAGGTGCGGGTGCGCTCAATGCGAAGGGTCGCGGGAGCTTCCGCGGGCTGCCAGGAGAGGACGATGCCGGCGCGCCGGGGGGTGACAGAGAGGCCCGCGACCGGCGCGGGGGCGGCTCCGGCAGCACTATAGGCCGGGTTCGAAGGCTCTCCAGCCCTTTCGGCGCGGTTCTGCACCGTGAGCCGGTAGGTGAGGAGGCGCGGCGGTCCCTGAGTCAGATCGGCGGGAAGCGCGTCCTCCATGGAGGCGGCCGCCTGGTGGTTGGGGATCGCGAGAGTGCCGGCGGGGCTGCACGGGCCGGAGTCGACGGCGCGGCAAAGCTGTGCGGTCATTGAACCGCGGACGGGAAGCTTATCCGTGGTCTTCTGCGGGACGGTAAACGAGATATGGACGGTGTCGCCAGCACGTTTCGCAGCGAGATCGCGCACGGGCTGGGGCAGGTTGAGGGTGGGTGGCAGTGGCGCCGCCGGCGCACCGCATCCAGTGAGGGTGGCCGACAAAGAGCCGGCGAGGAGCCCGGTCAGCAGGGCAATCCGATTGGGTCTCGGGGCAATCGAGGGAGGAAATTGTGCTGTGCGATTGCCCTTCATGATTGGGATTCCAGCGTAGCAGACGGTTGGGCGACGGCTAGAAACGCGTTAGACCATCTCGGCGAGGGTTTGCTCGATGCGCTCGTGGCTGAACAGAAAGCCGGCGGCCTGGAGGCGCTCCGGAACCGCGCGAGTGCTGGCCAGCAAAGCCTCCTGCGCCATCTCGCCGAGCGCGGCGCGGAGGACGATTGCAGGAATGCGAAGGAAGTATGGCCGGTGCAGAATGATGCCAAGGTTGCGGGTGAACTCCCCATTCGTGACGGGATGGGGAGAGGTGGTGTTGAAAGCCCCGCTCAGTTGAGGCTCATCGAGGACGAACTGGATTGCCTCGACGACGTCGTCCAGGGAGACCCAGCTCATCCATGCCCGGCCATTACCGAGCCGGCCGCCCATGCCAAGGCGGAAAACGCGCATCAGGCGCGGCAGAGCGCCACCTCGGGCGGAAAGGACTACACCAAGGCGAAGCTGCACGACGCGGGGCGCCAGCACGGAAGTAGCCGCCTCCCATTGCTGGCAGATCTCCGGCAGAAAACCGGCGCCAGGCCGGGAGGACTCGGTCAGCACCTCGTTGCCGCGATTACCGTAATACCCAACCGCGGAAGCAGCGACCAGCATAGGGGGCGGGGCGGTAAGCGCGGTGAAGATGCGACCGAGCGCGCGGGAGCTATCGATCCGGCTGCTCAGGATGAGGCGCTTGTAGGACGGGGTCCAGCGGTGCGCTGCCAAGTTGGCGCCGGAGAGGTGGACGGCGGCGTAGCAACCCTCGAGCGGCGCAAGACTGGTCAGCGGCTCAGGCCGATCCGGATGCCACTCGACATCGATGAGGCGGGGATCCTTCGACGGCAGGGGCGGACGGCGTACAAGCCGTATCACCTGCACGCCATCGCGCAGGAGTCTTAGAGTCAGAGCCTTGCCGATCAGGCCAGTCCCGCCTGTGAGGAGAAGCTTTCGGGTCATCGCAGTTTGCAGCAGATTACAGGTTACAGCGAAGCCCTGCGCCACCTCCCGGGGCCTCCGCTTCGGAGACTCTCCTGCCTGGAAGGCGCCTGCATGCCGCGGGGCCATGCAGAACCGAGTTCCATGGCGTTACATGGCGTTTCCAATTCCATTACTTTTCAAGACCAACTAACTGCGCGTGTGCCCGATTGCATCTGTATTGCTGTGTGGTACCCGTGGGAGTGGCTTGAGCGACGGGAATGCCATGCAGGAGCCCCAGAGATGCAATCTGTAGCTATGCAGCACAAGAATGAGGCCGAGAAGCAGAACCGGCCGAACGGAACCATGCCGGTCCTTTCCATGAATAGTTCGGAAGTAGATGGCGCAACGGCCGAATCCTTCATCCGGGAAAAGCGGATCGGCGAGCGCATCAAACGGCTGCGGCTGAAACGCTCCATGGGACTGGTGGAGCTGGGTAAGCACACCGGACTATCGGCCAGTTTTCTTTCGCAACTGGAAACCGGCCGGGTAGTGCCAACGCTGCGCAACCTGGCGCGCATCGCAATGGTGTTCAACAAAGACCTCTCGTTCTTTTTCGAGAGCGAGCCGGTGTCGCTATTCCGTGTGCATCGCAAGCAGGACCGGGTGCGTCTGCCGCAGACGGGCGTCGACGATCCGACGTATTTCTTCGAGAGCATAGGTTACATGGTGCCGGACAGGCAGCTCGATCCGTACTACGCGGAGTTTCTGCCGGTGAGAAAGTCACAGGAGATCCGGCCGCATGTGCATCCAGGGTTTGAGTTCCTGTATGTACTGGACGGCGAGCTGGAGGTAAGGCACGGGGATACGGTGCAGGTGTTGAATCCCGGGGATGGCGTGTATTTTGACGCGAGCACGGCGCATAGTTATCGATGCGCCGGCAACAAACCCGCATCGGCGATCATCGTGACCATGCATCACCAGTCACTGGCGCAGCCCGCATACAATCTGCGGCCGCTGGGCGCCCCCATGGGGCTGCGAAACTCCGGTCGACCCGCACTGCGGCAGGCGGCAGGAATGGCGGACTTCCGGGCAATTGCGAACGGAAATGCAGTGCCGTAAGCCAAGAGCCGGAATAGAACCGTTCATTCTGGAAAGAAAAGAGCTTCGACCTCGCGCCAGTTGTTGACGCGTGTCTTTGCGGCTACTTTGGCGTTGTGCGCCGCGGTGAACAGGACGCCCTGGCCAACGAAGCGCTGGAAGTGCCGCGGCATGTCGTCGATGAGGTAGTCGGCGTGCAGGATGCTCTTATCGCCGCAGAAGACGAATCGGGTGGGCGAGAGAAAAGGAAAGTGACGCTCGAGCCAGCGGAACTTGGGGCCGAAGGAGTTGGGGAACTCCATCGCGGCGGTGGCGACAAAGATCTCGTAGCGGTGCGCCATCCGTTCCAGTACGCGCTGGCTGTCGGGCATGACTTCGAGGTCTTCGAAGAAATCCGGCTCGTGGAGATAGCCCATAAGCCGGTCCTGGCGGCTGGCGGGCAGCACATCCACCATCCAGTTGCCCCACATGTCCTGGACGGTCAGGTTCTCCGAGAATTCTGCGTTGTAGAGGCGGATGAGCTTTCCAACAGCATCAGCGAGCACCTCGTCCATATCGACAGCAATTCGTTTCATGCCGTCTGGGCGTCGCTGGCAGGACGGCCGGTCTCTATCTGGGGCTCGCGGCGGTTGTCCACGTAGAGGATGCGGCCGCAGCTTTCGCATTTGAACGACTGGCCGTCGCGAAGCTGATTCCACAGCTGGGGGCGAATGCCCATCTGGCAGCCGGTGCAGCGCTGATCGCGTGCGCGGGCGAGCGCGGTGCCACGCGCGGCGGCGATGCGGTCGTACTCGGCGAGGCGGTCTTCGTCGATTTGCGGACGAAGCGCGGCGCGCTCCTGCTGCCACTTGCTGAGATCGGCCTGCTCTAGCTGCGTGCTGCGCTCCGCGGCGGCCTTTTCGGTGGCGAGATAGGCGGCATGCGAAGCGTGCTGCTGACGGGCCGAAAGCAGATCGCGCTCGATCGTGTCGGAGCGCTCCATGCTTTCGAGCTCGTCGTCTTCGAGGCGGCTCACTTCCTGCTGGGCGAAGGCGATCTGGTGCTCGAGAGCGGTGGCCTGGGCCTGGTTCTGGACGATGTTGAGCTGCTGACGGCTCTTGGCGATCTTCGCCTGCTGGTCCTTGAGGTCGCTCTCGTCGCGGCGGCGGCGGCCTTCTTCGTCGCGCTGGCGCTGTTCCAGGCCAGTGATGGTCTTCGCGTGTGCGACGAGTTCGTCTTCTATGGCGCGGATGCGGCGGGGCGTGGCATCGAGCGAGGCGCGAAGCTGGCGGATTTCCCCGTCGAGCTGCTGCAGGCGAATCAGGTTCTCGAGGGTCTGGTCCATAGGCGTGGAGTCTAAATCATTGTAACGAGCAGCATCGGCTTCAGGGCAACTCGGGCCGGGCGCTCCGGAGCGATCTGGCGATCCATTCCACATGAGGCAGATCGCGGCAGGCGAGCGCCTGCAGCTCACTTTCGAGGCGGTATTCGACGCGGCGGATCGACGGCTTTCCATCGTCGAGCAGCAGATACGAAGCACGACGGTCGCCGTCGTAGGGTAGGCCGACGCTGCCGCTGTTGGCGATGATTCTCTCGCCGATGTTTCGAATGTAGGGCATGTGGATGTGGCCATACACGATGACGTCGCCAGCAAGCGAACTGTAGAGGGACTCCAGGTCGGCATCGCTGGCCTCCAGCACAGGCGCGCGCCAGAGGTCTCCGGGCGAGGCGTGAACGAGTGCGACAGAGTCTTGCCGATACGCACGCGGTAGATCACGCAGCCACGTGAGCCGTTCTTCACCGAGCGTTGCTCGGTTGGCGGCGGCCATTTCGGCAGTGGCGGCAAAAAGCTGCGCGAACGCGGGCGACGACTGCGCTGCGAATTCGGCGAGCGATTCGGGACGGAAGAGAAGCTCGTCGGTGTTGCCGGCGACACCATTCCAGCTGAGCTCGCCGATGCGGTCGATGATCTCGGTTGGGTGAGCGCCGGGTTCGGCGAGGTCGCCGCCGTGCAGGACGAAGTCCGGAGCGGTATGCCGCAGATCGGCAAGCACGTCTTCAAACGCCGTGAGATTGCCGTGGATATCGGAGACAACTGCGATGCGCATCGCCACTTCTATCGCGTCCATACTCGGCTAAACGGGCGCTCTTGTACACTGAACCGTCATTCCTGCCGCAGAATCTATCTTCCTTCGTCGGAGTCGTCTCTGTGACCTGCCGCTTCTTTTTCCGCGCTCTTTTCCTTTGCATAGCGATCCCGGCTCTCGCGCAGACGAAGCCGCTCACCGTCCCCGTGATCTTTACGGATCCCGGGTTTACCGCGGACGCTCCAAAGGGAATGGAGTGGTCGCCGGACGGGCTGCGCATGAGCTATCTGAGCCGCGACGGCGACCTGATGGCGGTGGACCCGCAGGGCAAGGCAAGCGTGCTGGTGCCGAAGGGGAAGATCGGCAGCATGCACTCAAAGACGGTCAGCGAACAGGACAAGGACCATCGCGCCCGCTACGGCGAAGCGAGCTACCTGTGGGCGCCGGATTCGAAGCACCTGCTGTTCGATTCCAACGGCGCGCTGTTCATCTATTCGCTCAAGGATGGAGTGGGAGTATCGGTGGCTGAGACGGGAACGGCGAGCGGGGACGATCCCAAATTTGCGCCGGACGGCAGCGCCGTGACCTACATCCACAACCACGATTTATACCTGCGGCAGTTGCCATTTTCGCAGAAGGTGGTGCGGCTGACGAAGGCCGATGCGCCGGCGACGCTGGACGGCGAGGTGGACTGGCTATATCTGGAAGAGCTCGATGTGCGGAGCAACTACTTCTGGTCGCCGGACTCGAAGAACATCGCGTTTCTGCAGATGAATGAGACGGCGGTGCCGCAGTATCCGATCACGGACTGGATTCCGACACACGCAACGGCTGAGATGCAGCGGTATCCGCAGCCGGGCGATCCCAATCCAGGGGTGCGGGTAGGAGTGGTGGATGTGCACTCGCTGCACACGCGCTGGATGAAGGTGCCGCTGGTGGCAGGCGAAGACTATATTCCACGCTTCGGCTGGATTAACTCGCACACGCTCTGGATCGAGACGCTGACGCGCGACCATCAGCATCGGCGGCTCTATTTTGCCGACATCGGGAACGGGCGCACTCGGCTGGCGCTCGAGGAGACGGACCCTAAATTCTTCGACGAGAGCTACGATGTCACGGTCAGCGGGGCAAACATTCTGTGGACGAGCTGGCGCGACGGGCACACGCAGATTTATCTGTACAGCTTTGATGAGAAGGACCCGATGTCCGGCGACGCAAAGCTGGTGCGGCAGTTGACCCACGGCGATGGCGAAGTATCGTCCATCAAGGCTGTCGATCTGGCCAACAGCGTGGTCTATTACATCTCGAACGAAGGCGATCCTCGCGAGCAGCAGCTTTGGACAGTGAAGCTGGATGGCACGGGAAAGCAACGGCTGACTCAGGCGCACGGCGTTCACAAACCGGAGTTCTCGCCCAACAATCGGCACTACGCGGACGAGTTTTCGGATATTCAGACGCCGCCGACCGTCGGGATGTGCAATGTGACCGGAACCGACTGCCAGGTCTTCTGGAAGCCGGAGCTGAATCCCGATTACAAGCTGAGGAGCGCCGAACAACTGACGCTGAAAGCGAGCGACGGCACGACACTCTACGCCAGCCTGATGCTGCCGTCGGGTGAGCATGCGAACGGATCGGTGCCGTTGATCAACAATCCCTACGGCGGACCGCATGCGCAGACGGTGCAGAATGCGTGGCAGGGGCGGACGACGCTCTTCGACCAGGTGCTGGCGGAGCATGGATTTGCGGTGCTGCACGTGGACAATCGCGGCATGGGCGGGCGCGGCCGCGACTTTGCGCAGGCGGCATATCACAACTTCGGACCGATGCAATTGCAGGATCAGCTCGCCGCAATCGATCAGGTGCTGGCGAAATTCCCGGAGCTTGATTCAAAGCGCCTGGGCTGGTGGGGATGGAGCTGGGGCGGGACCTTCACGCTGTATGCGATGACACATTCGGATCGCTTCAAAGCAGGGGTTTCGGTAGCCCCGGTGACGGACTGGCACGACTACGACTCGACCTACACCGAGCGCTACATGAGCGTGCCCGCGCAGAACGCCGATCAATACAAGGATTTTTCCGTAGTGACGAATGCGGACAAGCTGAAGGGACGATTGCTGATCGTGCATGGCACAGGGGACGACAACGTGCACATGGAGAACACGATCCAGTTCATCCAGAAACTGATCGACGCACACCTGCCGTATGATCTGCAGCTTTATCCGCGGAAGACACATTCGATCGCGGGAGCCGATGCAAGAACACATCTGTACACGCGGATTCTGGCCCAGTTCCAGGCTTATCTCGGGAGCAGCAGGGATTGAGGGTCAACAAGCACTGAAAATTCTGGCGCTGGAAGCAAAATCCTTCGCTGCGCTCAGGAGAGCAACTGCATCTAGAGATGATAAGCACAATGACACATCCTGCAGAGAATGGCGCGACGCGCAATCTGGTGCGTGCGCAAACGACAGTGGGCGATTTCGAAATCACGATCCTCACTGACGGCACCTACTTTCTGGATGGCGGCGCGATGTTCGGCGTCGTGCCGAAGCCGTTGTGGGAGAAGCGCGCGCCGGCGGACGAGCAGAACCGCATCCTGCTCGGCACGAACACCGTCGTGGTGCGTACGGGACGGCAGACGATCGCGATCGAAACGGGTATCGGGAACAAGCTGCCGGATAAGCTGCGCGCAATCTACGATGCGAAAGCGCGGCTGCCGGAGAGCTTTCGCGAAGCCGGCATCCGGATGGAAGATGTCGATGTGGTGATCAATTCGCATCTGCACTTTGATCATTGCGGATGGAACACGACGCTGCTGCCGGATGGGCGCGTGGTTCCGACGTTCCCCAATGCGCGCTACTTTGCGCATCGTGGGGAGGTGGAGCACGGGCACCTGCAATTGCAGCGCGATGCCGTGAGCTACATCAGTGCGAACTACGACCCGCTGGTGGAGAGCGGCCAGATGTCGCTGATGGCTCCCGGCAACAATGCAATACAGGGGATATTGCCGGGAATATCGGTGGAATGCTTTCCGGGACATACAGCGCACCTTATGGCGGTGCACATCGAGTCAGGTGGAGAGCATGCTTGTTACATCAGCGATCTCTTGCCGACGAGCGCACACCTGGATATCACCTGGGTGATGGGCTATGACCTTGACCCCCTGCGCTGCATCGAGGAACGCAAGCGTTTCTACAAGCGAGCGATAGCAGAGCAATGGCTGGTGTTGTTTACGCACGACCACCATAATCCCATGGGCTACGTGAGCTGGAGCGACAAGGGCAAGCCGGTCTTCCGGCCGCGAGAGAACTGAACAGCTATTATCGTGGAGCTAAACACCTATCTTGGAACGAACACCACAGCTTACCGAAGTGATTGAGGACGGGCGATTTTCTCCGAAGATCATCGACCCGCCGGTACACTGTGTCACGCATCTTTCTCGGGCCGCGAGTCGGAATATCCGGCGATGACTTCCATGCACCTGACCGGCGAGAACTCGGGAACCGATCCAGTAGAGACGCTGCGTCCACTGGTGGCAGAGCTGCGGACACTTGTGGACAAGCTGGAGCTGCAGGATGACGATGGAGCGCTGGCGCGCTCCCTGCACGCAGCACAGGAGAAGGTCGCCGGACCGCGTGCAGTGGTGATGCTGCTGGGCGAACGTGAAGACCTCAAACGGCAGTTCTTGGAGCGGCTGCTTGGTCCGGGTGTGGCGGAATTGCCTGCACCAACTGCGGTGTGCACCTGGCTGGAATACGGTGAGACCTCCGAATGCACAGTGACAATGCCGCTGGGGATGACGGCCGTTATGCCGCTTCGAGAGCTGCAGAGCATTCCCGGAGAGCGCACGACGCTGTCCATCCGATTGCCGGATCCCACGCTCCAGGGTGGTCTGGCTCTGATCGATATTCCGGCTGCGGAACGCGGGGAGCCGGACGAGCACGCGCTGGATTGCATCGGGCAGACGGACGCCTGGATCTACGTGCTGGGACCGGACTATGCATTGAGCGATGCCGGGGCCGCGTGGCTCGCGCGGCTACCCGAACATGGCGAGCGGCTGGAAATCGTGATCGAGGACGCGGGGGCGATCGACGCCGCGGAGCGGGCAGAGGCGCGTGAGCGGCTGCTGCAGACGCTTAAGGAGCGATGCGCGATCGATGCGCCGCGACTGACACTGGTTGACCCGAACGCCGCCGAAGGGGAGGAAGCGAACGTGTGGCACGGGCGCTTCGCAACCTTCCATTCCGTGATGATGCTGCGCGGGCGGGACCATCGGCTGGAAAAAACGCGCGTGGCTGTGGCCGAGGCGCTGTCGAAGGCCGAGCAGGCGATCGATCGCGAGTTGTCGATTACTTTGCCGGGGCCGCGGCAGGCGCGGTTGCGCCTGGGACTGAAGGAAGTGCAGGCGCTGGCCCAACGGTCCAGAGGTGAGGACAAGGGCGAAGAGTCATCGCATGAAACAGCGCAGCAGAGCAGCCTTGGCGGGATCTGGTCTGGCGCAAACGAACGGCCGAGCACACAACCCCCGTTAACGAAGCTGGCCGAGGCGATGGCGGCAGCCATGGCGCCGGAAAGCGCGGAGGCCGCGGAGCTTGCCGCCATTCACCCCAGATCGCCTGCAGCCGAGCCGGGGAAACGGGAAACAGCCGAGCCGGCGAAACAGGAAGAGGTGAAGAGCGAACCTGCGAAGCCCTCACCACAACCGCGCGCAGAGATCCCGGTGTCCATGGAGAAGGCGTTCGGCATTCCGCCGCCCTCGACCAGGGTGAAGCCGAAGCGCGGAGTCTCCGTGCATTTGAGCGGCGGGGCACGACGGCTGTTGCCATGGGCAATTGTCATCGCGTTCGTGATTCTGCTGCTCTGCCTCGCTCTGTGGGCTCTCTCACCACGAGGATTTCTTGCGCGCGAGCAGCCGGGCGAGTGGGAGTATCATCCGCCGGCGCCCGCGCCTCCGCCGGCAGCGCTTGCGGATAAGGCGGACGCGCCGGAGATGGATGCGGGGGCTCCGTTGCCCGATACCGGCAACCCAGGTATGCCGGACCTTCGCACGACACCGATGGAGAAGCCCGGCGCCGCGGTGCGCGTGCCGCTGGTGAAGCCGGTGCCCGGCGATGCCCGAGCGGGCGCTGCGCCGCACCGGAGACACCGCCATCTGCTGGGCCTGAGCAAACTGTGGCACTGGATTCGGCCGGCCCGGGCCAGAACCACGGCGGCCAGGACCGCGGAAGAGTAGCGCTCAGGCCACGTTGTTTGTAACTAACGTTGCTATCTTTTGACCGTCCGGCGAGCCGAGGCCGGTGCACGGGTCCCATCCTGCGGCGGCTTTGTAACTGCCGTTCGACCCGGACGTGATGTCGTAGAAATTTGCTTCTCCGGCGAAATAGAGCGCCGGATTCAGAAAGCCGGCACTGCGGCCGGTATGCTGGTTCACCAACGCCACGAGGGCCGCCCACAACGGCGCAACCGCGCTGGTGCCACCGACGACAGCGGATTGTCCGTCCACGAGAATCTGATAGCCCGTCGAGGGCGCGGCATCGCCGGAAACATCCGGCACACCGCGGCCGCCCTGGCCATTGGCGGGTGCAGGAACCTTGACGCCGGATTGCCATGAGGGCAATCCGAAGTAGCTGGAGACACCGCCGCCTGTCGCACCGCCGCCCTGCTGCTGATCGTTCCACACGGTCTCGGTGGAACGCGCCCCATTGGAGACGGTGAGGTGCGTGCCTCCGCAGGCCAGCACATGCGGACTGGAGGCGGGAAAGTCAACGTGGTTTCCGCCGTCGGAGACGCCGTCACTCGAGCCTGAATCGCCGGATGCAACCGTGATGGTGGCGCCGAGCGCCGCCGCGGTTTGCATGGTGTTGTCAAAGCTTGCGAGCGATGCCGCGTCCCATGAGGACTCCGGGCCGCCCCACGAGATGGAGATGGCCGATGGCTTATTGGTGGTGTCGTGGATGGCGGCGGAGATGGCGTCCTGGAAGCCCTGGTTCGTATTCGGCGCGAAGTAGACAGCAATGCGCGCGCCGGGCGCGATAGAGCCGGCGACCTGGATGTCGAGCGCGACTTCGCCGTCGGCGCCGTTGGGATCGCCGGGCGAATTCGTGCCGCCATCGACGGACACGGTGACGACGGTGGGCGGCGTGACGCCGAGCTGGCCAAAGTAGGTTTCGATGTCCGAGGTTTCGTAACCGCCACCGAGCTCAATGAGCGCAATGCATTCGCCCGCGCCATTCACGCCGGTGGGAAAGTCATAAGCCCTGGCGACCTGCGGCGGAGTAAAGCTGGTCTGCGCCGCGTTGGGGTTGGCGAAGACAATCTGGTTGAGCCAGCGGATGTGAGGGCGCGCGATAGGGCGGGTGTCGAGGCCGAGGACGCTTTCGATAACGTTAGCCTCCGGCTCCGGCACGGAGACTGCGCCGGTAAGCGCGTGGAAGTAGCGTCCGGCGGGCGGTGGGGCGGTGTGCTCGTAGTCGTTGAGCTGGACGCCGAAGGTCTGCTCGAGTTGCTGTGCGGTGCCGCGCAGCCAGACGCGGCGCGCGGCGCGGTCTTCATGCACCAGGGTCAGGCCGTGACGCGCGGCGAGCGTGCGGACCTGGTCGATGGCGGCCTGGGTAGCGCCGTGCGTGTTGAGGTACTGCTCGCGAGAGAGCTGGCGGCCCTTTAAGCCGGCAATATCGAGCGGCTGCGCGCGCTTGAGCACGACGGTGACGGTGATCTGTTGGGTTGGCGATGTTTTGCCGATGTGACGGCAATTGCGTGGCGCAGGATGATCGCTGTGGGGAAGGGGAACGAGACGCACCTGAGGTTCGGGGGACATGGGCCGCTCCTTGTTGGGTCGTGTCATTCAATAGATGCGGATTCCGGCCCCGGAGCTACCCGGTCGCCATGGCTGGGCGGCTGGGAGACAACGAGGAAGCGGGCGTCCTGTGAGCCGCGGTTGAAGACCTGGTGGGGCGTTCCCGCGGGTATTGTGAGGCCGGTGTTCGGCGGCAGGCGATGCTCTTCCCGATTCAGCTCGATCGTGAGCTCGCCCGCGAGTACATAAAAGAATTGCGTGGCATGACGATGCAGGTGGCGCTGCTCAGCCGTGCCAGGCGGCATGCGCTCTTCGATGATGCTGAGGGATGCGGAGCGATGGAGATGCCAGCCGTCGCACAGCATTTCACTGAGAGCGCAGGGCCAGGTGTAATGCTCGGCATTGCTGGTGCTGACCGGCTTCATCGTGGGAACTCGTAGGGTACACGATCTCGGGTAATGTTCCCCGGCGTTGCAATCGGGAGCGATTTCACTATCTTTATCTGCATAACGTTATTTCATGAGGAGCGAGATATGCGGCGGCGGGATTTTGTGAAAGCGATGCTGGCGGCTTCTGTGAGCGCGCGGACGATGCTGGGGCAACAGAATGCACCCACAAACGCGCCGTCGGCTGTAGCGCCCTCCACGCCGCCGCCCACGCTGGCAAAGCCCACGCCCCCCGCGGCTCCCGTGCCGTGGATGCGCGGACTGATGGAGGCAAAGCCTCTGTCGATGACTCCACTGGTACCCGATATGGTCGCGGAAACGGAGACGCGTTTCTTCACGGCTGACCAGTTCGCGACGCTGCGCCAACTGTGTGAAGTCATGATGCCGCCATGGAAGAATTCGCCCGGCGCGATCGATGCCGGCGCTCCGGAGTTCCTCGACTTCCTCATCTCCGTCTCACCCGCCGATCGCCAGAAGTTATACCGCGATGGCCTGGACCGGCTGAACGCCGAAGCACACAGCAAGTTCGGCAGACCCTTTGCGGGTGTGACAGCGGAACAGGCCGATGCGCTGCTGCGACCTCACATCCACTCATGGATGACGGATCATCCGCCGTCCGATCCTTACGATCGTTTCGTGACGCTGGTGAACAGCGACATCCGCACGGCCACCGTCAATTCCAAGGTATGGAGCGATTCCCTTCCCACAGAAGACGAGCGCGTAGCGGTAGAAGGATTGTTCTGGTTTCCGGTTGATCCGGATATGAAGCGTGACGAATACGGGCAAGGTTAAGGGGGCTCCTAAAACGAAATGCTCGATCAAGTCGACGTATTGATTATTGGCTCCGGCCACTCCGGCGGCATGGCCGCGAAAATCCTGACTGAGAAGGGTATTTCCTGCGTGATGCTGAACGCGGGCCCGATCGTGGACATACGCCGTGACACCGAAGTACGGCAGCCCTACGCGCTGCCGTACCGGGGCTTCCGAGATCCGAAGCACGTGCCCCACGTCTTCCAGGCGAACGAGTTCAACGCGAACACGTGGGTGGACGAGAAGGAGGTGCCGTATACCTATGCTCCAGGCCAGCAATACAACTGGGTGCGTGTGCGGCTGTTCGGCGGCCGCTCGCTGTTCTGGTCACGGCAGTCCTTCCGGCTGAGCGATTACGAGCTGAAGGGCAAGTCGCATGATGGCTTCGGTGACGATTGGCCAATCAGCCTGGCCGACCTGGCGCCATACTATTCGCGCGTGGAAAAGATCTTCCGCGTGGAGGGCGAGCCCGCGAACCTGCCGCAGTTTCCCAACGGAGAATTCATCGCGCCCAGCGAGAGATGGGGTACCGCGATGCAACGCTTTCACGATGCGGGCGGACAGATGGGCGTGCCCGTCTGCTATCAGCGACGCTCGCTCGGCATCGATGGCCTGGCCAGTTCCATTAACCTGCTGCTGCCGGATGCGTTTGATACCGGCATGCTGCAGGCCATCCCCAACGTGGTGGTACGCGAGCTGAGGGTGAATCCGAAGACGGGGCTGGTGCACGAGGTGTTCTTTGTCGACCGCATCTCTCGCCGCGAGATGTCGATCAAGGCGCGGGTGGTCGTGCTGGCAGCCGGCACGCTGGAAAGCACCCGACTGTTGCTGAACTCGAAGATTGCGAACTCCAGCGGGGTGATGGGCCATTACCTGATCGACCAGATCTATGGCGCGGGCATTGTCTGCTCCGTGCCAGAGGCGCGTGACGGTAAGGGGGCGCCTGACCTGATGGGCGGCGAGGCGATCATTCCCCGATTCCGCAACATCGACACACGTGCAAAGAACTTTCTGCGGGGTTATGCGCTGAACGTCTACAGCAGCCCGCATGCGATGGACCCGAAGAATTTTGCGGCGTATGGCCCTGAACTCGAAAGGAAGCTGGAGAGCTACAAAGGCAGCGGCTTTTATCTTGGCATCATGGGCGAGGTGCTGGCACACAAGCAGCATCGCGTCAGCATCGACTCCAAGGTGACGGACGCGTGGGGCATCCCGGTGCTGCATATCGACACCGAGTACACGGATAACGAATTCAACATGGCACGCGATGCAGTGGACACAAGCGCCGAGCTGGCCGAGCGTGCCGGTTTCGAGGTGCTGGCGAAAAATTACGATCCCAACCCGCCGGGCTACAGCATCCATGAGCTGGGCACCTGCCGCATGGGGGACGACCCGAAGACGAGCGTGCTGAACAAGTGGTGCCAGAGCCACGACATCAAAAATCTCTTCGTGGTGGACGGCAGTAGCTTCGTGAGCTCAGGTTGGCAGAATCCGACCATGACGATTCTGTCGCTCGCGATGCGGTCGTCGGAATATCTGGCGGAACAGATGCGGCAGCGGAATGTTTAG